>JAKUNN010000051.1 GCA_022451885.1 Dehalococcoidia bacterium
GTAAGTAAATCCGCATTACCACATCGTTCGCCATAACCATTTATACAACCTTGGACCTGCCAAACGCCCTGCTCTACGGCAGCCATAGAGTTGGCTACTGCTAGACCAGCATCATCATGGCAGTGAATACCAAGGCGAATATCTGGAACCTTTTCTTGGACTGCTTGCAAAGCTGTCAACAACTGTTGTTGCGTAATACCACCATTCGTATCGCAAAGCGCCAGGGTACTGGCACCAGCCCGCACTGCAGTGGCAAGACACTGCAAGGAATAATCTGGGTCAATTTTAAATCCATCAAAAAAATGCTCAGCGTCAAAAACTACACTTTTACCTTTGCCAACAAAATAGCGAACAGTATCGCTAATCATAGAAAGATTTTCTTCATCTGAAGTCTCTAAAATATGCTGTACCTGATATTGGCTAGCCTTTCCAACTATTGTGATCCCAGGCGTTTCAGCCCGTACCAAACTTTGAATATTTGGATCATCATCACAGGACAGCCCTGGACGTCGGGTACCACCAAACGCAGCAACCTGTGCTTGTTTTAAATCGATTTCCTTCAAGCGTTCAAAATAAGCTGCATCCTTAGGATTAGAACCAGGAAACCCTCCTTCTATCCATTCGATACCAAGCTCATCAAGTTTCTTTGTGATACTAATTTTGTCTTCGACAGAAAAAGAGATGCCCTCCATCTGGGAGCCATCCCGGAGGGTAGTATCGTAGATCTGCACGCGGTCGGTAGACATTCTTAAACCTTCAAATTTACAAAGTTGAGTTTTTAATATTGTTCGGCGGTCTAAAGAACATTAATTGACCCTCCGCAGTGATTCTGCGGAGAAATTATCGATCCTCTTCTGAGATTAAAACGTTTAATAGCCACGTAACGATGGTATCACGACCATTACGTTTAATGAAGACAGTGGTACGAATATAGAAATATCGTTATCTTCAAGGAACACTTAAAGGAGAAAACAATGTCCACAGTTTTAATCCGCCTAAAAATTAAAGACGGCATGGAAAAGCGTTACGAGGAAATTCAAAAAGCACTATATGAGCAAACCCACCGATTGGAAAAAGGTGTCCTTCGGTACGAAGCGTGGAGATGCCAAGACCCAGGTGTTTATTATTGCCTACTGGCCTTTGCCGATTACAACACATTCTTAATAGGCCACCAGATCAGTGATCATCATGAAGAAGCGACACCTCCGCTAATGGAGGTAATTGAAGATGAACAATTGGAATGGGTTGATCCGGTACAAGGTGCATCTCCATTGCCTCCAACAAACCCACAAGAACTTCCTGAGGATGCTCCAGACATCGCAAAAACATATGATGAAATACTGCGAATAGTAGCGCCAAATTGGTGGAATGAATTACGTTAATAAATGGAAATGGTAAGAAAGCAAGAGACCGCTATAATTAAACTGTCCATTCCAGGAATAGAGGTGTAAATGTCGCAAGTACTATCAGAGCTCGCGATTTTCTCGGGGCGTACGCATCCTCAGTTTACTGACGGTGTATGTTCAAGCCTTGATTTAAAAGTTGGTGAAGTAGATGTATTTGAATTTTCAAACGAAAATATTTTTGTGCAATACCAAGAAAACATCCGCAGTCGTGATGTTTTCTTAATTCAACCTTTTTGTAGCCCTGTTAATACTTCCTTAGTAGAACTACTAGTCATGATTGATGCAGCACGACGTGCATCAGCAGGAAGGATCACAGCTGTAATTCCGTATTTTGGCTATGGCAGAAGTGATAAGAAAGATCAGCCACGAGTACCAATAACCGCCCGTTTAGTCGCTAATCTTCTGGAAACAGCAGGTGCCGATCGTATACTCACAATGAATTTACATGCTGGCCAAATTCAGGGGTTTTTTAATATCCCGGTTGACGAATTAACAGCGCTCGACCCCATTTCAAGTTATTTGCAGCAACAAGACCTAGCTGAATATACAGTCGTTGCAACGGACGCAGGGGATGAAAAAAGAGCGAGAGATATGGCAGTACGACTGTCCTCACCTTTAGCTATTATCGACAAGCGAAGAATTGGCAACTCTGGCGAAACTGAAGCATTAAATGTTCTGGGTGAAGTCAGTGGTCGAAATGTCTTTATCTTAGACGACGAAATAGATACTGCCGGAACAATGGTGGAAGCCGTACGAATTCTAAGACAGAACGATGCTAAAGATGTCATTGTTGGAGGCTATCACGCGATATTAAGCGGGCCAGCAGTGCCGCGGTTAAAAGATGCCGCAGTAAAAGAAATTCTTGTAACAGACTCTGTCCCTATTCCAGAAGAAAAACGCCTGGAAAACATGAGAACTATCTCTATTGCCCCTCTGTTTGCACAAGCAATTGAACGCATCCACACTGGCCAAAGCGTAGGGGCACTGTTTAATGGAACAGATGACCCTCCGAATTAATCATCCTCGAATTCATTTGATTGGGTATCACTTTGACCAGTAATCGCTTGACCTAACTTACGTAATTCTTGTTCAAAACGGATCGAACGAGGAGCAATACCTGCAATAAAAATCTGGCTGCGAGTGAAAGAAACCCATAAGCGTCGACGCGGAATATAAAAAGTGATACCCAATCCCAAAAGGCCTAGGACAATTGCAATCCATATGAAGGTATCACCAGGATCGCGACGTACATCAATACCTGAACCATCAACACGTTCAAGAAAAGTAAATGAGAAACCATCTTCAGAAGACCAAGTTGTGTCTATCGGTAACACAAGACCCTCCCCATCCGAACGAAGACCAATGACATACAAATAATCAGAACCCCACCGATCCTTCATTAATTGCACAGTAACTTTTTCATTACTTACACCAGGCATATCTAAAACGTTTATTGCAGGAACAAGCAAAGGGTTCTTAAATGTGACTTCGTATAGATTTGAGCTCAAAGACTCACCTACAAAAAGCTCAGTCGCACTAAGATCAGGGCCTGTTATCGTAACCTTCATATTCTCAGCAGAATTATCTTGGCTTGGTAACCGCCAAGAAATGGTGTAACTGCCATTTCTTAAATTTAATTCCGCCAAGGCAGTCATTCCTGCAGCACTCTCAATAGTTGCCATTTGAGGAACGGCTTCATCAAAAAGAACTTGCCCATCTCGTGCTATAACAGAAATAACTGGGACTAACGCCACTTGATTTTCAAAATCTAAAACATCTTCAAAGAGGAGTTTTCCTTCAGGATTAGTGATGGAAAATAGGGCGAGATCATCAAAAAATGCAGCTTGATGAAATCGATATCCATACGCATCACAAGGATCATTAACAGTAGCCTCACAAAGAATATTTTCATCACCGCGACGAACCATAAATTTACTTCTGAAATCTATAATGTGACCATCGCTATCAACACCCTTAACTGCATCTAACATTTCGACAAAAATTTGTCCTGGTCCAGGATCACGAAAAAGTGGAACAGCAGATCTTTTTTCGGAAAGCGAAAGCGTTCTCGAATCACCAGCCAAAGCAGTTAAAAGCCCTCCTAACAACAGCATTAGTAGTGCTAAATGAGATATAAATGTTCCGTATTGAGCCCAAGAAAAACGTTGCGCAAACAAATATTTCGCGCCCGGTATACCAGTATCACCTTCCACTTGTTCAACCGTATATCGTAATCGTTTTAATTTGTCCTCTACTACATTAATTTCACCTGTATAAGAAAATTTAGTTCGATGGCTAGCTTTCTCAAAGTATGAATCCGGAACAATCTTTTGTGGCCTATGAATACTTCGCCAAACAGGCATAAATCTACTAACTGTACAAACTGTTACAGAAACGACGACAACGAACCAAAGAGAAATAAACCAAGCACTATGAAACACATCAAATAGTGCAAGCGCATTTAAAAATTCAAACCAAACACCAAAATCAAGATGTTTCAATTCTAGCCAAGCGGCACGGGCAACTGTATTTTCACGAGCTTCTGGAGGAATTTGTGGAATTAAAACACCCAACAATCCAGAAAAAACAGCAGCGAATACAAGTGCAAGAGCGAATTTTACATTCGTTAAAAGCATCCAAAGAGCCCGAAGTGGATCGCTTATTAAAATACTTTGTAAAGTGGAAAAAGTATTCATAACAGATACGTCATTATTAGATATTCATACTGTTCTTCTGAAAGAGCTCCCCAATAGATTTCACGAATTACACCCTTTTGATCAATTAACAAGCTCACAGGCAAACCAGTAGAGATAGCATAAGTACTAGAAACTTGACCACGAAAATCAAGTAATAGGGGGTAAGAAACCGAAAATTGAGACTTGAAAGCTATAACAATTTCCGATACCTCTTGCTGGTTAATACCCAAAACTGTTAACACCTCAGGAAAACGATCACTTAATTCAGACAAGTCACGAACTTCCGCACGACAAGGTCCACACCAAGAAGCCCAGAAATTAAGTAGCACATACCGACCTCGTAAATCACTAAGCTTAATAACTTCGCCATGTGCATTGGGGAGCCTAAAGTTGGGTGCTAAACGACCCAGAGAAGCTACAGCAGGCTGACTTTCGGGATCAAAATCACCTTCTTGCTCTATAACTCCAAAATTATCGGCTTTTATATTGTTGCTTCCACCCCCCGTCCGTAGTTCAAAAAACCAGAAAACAAATCCAACAATTAGAATGACAACAAGCGCGATACCCAAAGTCGTAAAAGGGCCAGAATACTCGCGACGTCGCTGAGGTTGTTCATCTGGAAGATTAGCCATCAAGTTAACAGTAGCTACTTCATTACACACACACCACCAAGTGGTGAAAGTTCAACCTCTCACAGGCGTAACATAGGTTCTACAATTGACCAAACCTCTTCTACAACTTCTGCGGGAGGCTTTGTTGCGTCGATTCTTTTCCATTTTTTTTCTGAGGAATTAGACAGCAAGTCCTGGTACCCAGAATAAACACGTCGGTGAAATTCTTCTTTTTCAGAACCAGTCACAATCGGATCATTTTCACCAGCCTTCCTAGCAAGACCATCACTAACAGGAACATCACAAAAAATAATCAAATCGGGCTCAAGATCTTCTCGTATTACAGAATCAATCTTTTTCAGTAGTTTAAGATCAAGGTTTCTTCCATATCCCTGGTACGCAAAAGTACTGGGACTAAAACGATCACAGAGAACCACATCACCCCGCTTTAGAGCTGGACGAATAACTTTTTCAATTAAATCTGAACGAGCTGTTAAAAAAGCCAAGGCTTCCCCCCAAGGCGTAAGTGGGGTTTTTAAAATCTCTCTCAGTGTTTCAGCAACAGGAGTACCACCTGGTTCACGTATTACAACAAATGAACGACCTGAATTCTTCAATCGTTTACCAATTGCTTCTGTGAGTGTGGATTTACCAGCACCTTCACCGCCTTCAAAAACTATGAAAAAACCTTCATTAGACACTGCTATACCAAAAAATCCTATCTTTGCTGCGGTCGGATACGTACTCGACGTTCTGGCTCATCGCCATAGCTTTCACTGGCAAGGTTGAAGCGACCAGCTAATTCGTGTTGTACTCTCCGGATGTAAGAATTTGCAGGGGGCATTTCTACCGGATACCCCTCACGTTGTACTTGTGCGATTGCATCTTCAGTCTCTCGATATGCAACCGTAATAGGATCGTCAATAACAGACCGTTCATTAAAATGTAGAAGGGTCTGCTCGATCTGAAATTGAGTATTACTTTTCATGACATATATTGGCAATGCCCTATTTTCAGCCTCACGAATCAAAGCGGGCTTTTTCCGATACGAATGACGTAATGTAATTACAGCATCTGCATCCTCAATTGTATCTACTATCTCTACCGCAGCAGAGGTTCGCTGGATAGCCTGTCTCAAACGGCTCCGTGAAATACTGAATGGTAAAACGCGAGTTCGCCTTGAACTAGTTGCAATCTGCGATTCAAAACCATCTTTTTGAGAACGACTAGGAAACATTACGTTATCAGACGAATGACTTGTGTCGGCTTCTCCAATTTCATCCAAAACCTCAACCTCTCCTTTTTGTGTAAGTTCACGTACTTCTGGCGCGGCAGCAAAACCACGTAACTTTGAATCAACAGTCGTTGCAACATCTTTATGGAGGGCTACTTTATGCCAAGATTGAATTTCGACGACACCATCAAAGGTGGGCGGGGCCTTACGCTCTAAAATAGACTTCTGAGTGCCTCTACGTCGCGCTTCTTCATCACCCAGTGTCACTGATTGAATACCCCCGATTAAATCCGCTAATGTCGGATTTGCCATCAAATTTTCTAAAGTATTGCCGTGAGCTGTTCCAACGAGCTGAACTCCGCGTTCCGCAATAGTACGAGCTGCTGCTGCATCAAGCTCAGTACCTATTTCATCAATCACAATAACCTCCGGCATATGATTCTCAACTGCCTCTATCATCACAGCATGTTGCATCGCTGGAGTGGCAACTTGCATTCGACGGGCTGCACCAATAGCAGGATGGGGAATATCACCATCACCTCCAATTTCATTTGAAGTATCTACTATCACAACTCTTTTTTTTGCATCATCAGCTAAAACACGTGCAACTTCACGGAGCATTGTTGTTTTTCCAACTCCCGGACGGCCAAGAAAGAGCAAACTCTTACCACCTAAAACTAAATCCTCCACAATTCGAATTGTCCCATACACAGCTCGACCAACACGACAAGTCAATCCGGTTATATTGCCGCGTCTGTTACGAATGGCAGAAATACGATGAAGTGTTCTCTCGATCCCAGCACGATTATCATCACCAAACGCACCAATCCGATCCGTAACATACCGCAAATCAAATTCAGTAACTTCTGTACGACTGAGTACAACCTGTTTATTTGGGTACCGTGCTTCTGGCAACCTACCGAGGTCCATTACAACTTCAAGAAGATCGTTCTGATCATTACTAAGATGCAAAGATTCCAAAAAACGTTCTGGCAAAGTTGTGATTAAAGCCTCAAGATCATCGGTTATTATCCAATCAGGCAAAATGGAGAGCTTTGATTGAGAATCACTTTCCTCCATTTCAAAACTAGCCATACAACACCCCAGTTGAATTAATATACTTTAAGCATACTTAAATTCAGGTTCCCCCATGATTGGGCGTAAATTGTAACATTTTGGCTCAGGAAATACAGAAATGCCACAAATGATGCGAAAATTACGTTGACCTTGTAACTTTCGCATGTTTTTTAGGCTGGCAAAATGAAGCCACCATTCACGCAGTGCTCCCGTACCTCATGTGATTTCGTGGGACTTTCAGCGCAACCTATCATTCTTTCGTTGCTAGAAAACAACAATGCTAGGTATCCTTAACTATAGTTAACGATATCTTAATCAAAGAATTACACACTCTCTCATGAATATAGTTAAAAAAACAAAAACCGTTAGTGCTCGTACCCTGTCTATTGAAGGGGTGCTAAATGCTCGTGAATTAAATAATCTACCCCCCAAAAAACAGGCTTCGAAATATCTTCGACCATCACTGATCAGGTCTGCCGCACTTACAAAAATTACTGAAAACGGTTTTCAAGAGTTACAGAAAAAAAATATCACCACAATCATCGACTTACGAACGACAAGAGAGTACAGCAGTGCTCCAACCCCTGATTTTGTCCGGAACAACATAGCCATTGTAGAAGCACCCGTATTTGACATCACAGATTCACCGATCAAACAGTCTGAACAGCAAGGTTTTGCAGGATTTACTCTGACATACCGTAAATTCCTGACTGAAGGATCATCCACATTCCGGAAACTATTCGAAACAATAAGTGATAGTAATGGCGGAGTATTATTCCACTGCGCAGTTGGGAAAGATCGAACTGGGGTTGCAGCGGCATTACTCCTTGATTTAGCTGGTGTTGCTGACGATTTAATAATCGCAGACTATGCTGCCTCTGCAAATGAACTATCCCCTGTAATGGAAGCCCAAGTAGCCAGAATGATTGAGCATGGGATTAAAAAGAAGGAAGCAGTTGCATTGATGCAAAGCCCTCCAGACGTAATGGAATCAACACTTCGCTGGATCCGCGAACAGTGGGTATCCACGGAAGGTTATCTTCAATCTATTGGCCTTAGTGAAAAAAACTTAGCTAACGTTCGTGAAAAAATAAGTAACTAGACCAGCTAATCGATCATACTTAAAAATAGATTATGTAACCTCACATCTGTTGTAAGCTCTGGATGAAAAACCGTTGCCAAGAGGTTGCGCTGTCTCGCAGCAACAATCTTTCCATCAGGAAGAGTGGCCAGTATTTCGACTGATGCATCGACATCGATAATCGCTGGCGCACGAATGAAAACAGCAGGAAATTCACCATCTGAAATGCCATCAATCGCAACCTGCGACTGGAAAGATTGAAGCTGACGGCCAAATGCATTTCTTTGAATCTGTATATCCATAGCTTGAATCCCTGGGCGATCAAGTTCATCAACATCGCGGGCAAGCAAAATTGCGCCAGCACAAGTACCCCAAACTGGACGACCGGAAGCACAAAAATCACGTAATGGCTCCAAAAATCCATACTGTAAAACCAACCGTGCAATGGTCGTTGATTCTCCTCCCGGAATAATAAGTGCATCAAGATCGCATAAAGCGCTAGGAAGACGGATCTCGCAAGAAACCACACCGAGTATATTGAGCATCTCAATGTGCTCACGAAAATCCCCTTGTAGGGCAAGCACACCAACTACTGGCGCATTCTCATGCTTAATGTTTAGCCCAGTGATAGATGTATCGTTACTCGTAATTGCCACAGGATGTTATACCATTGTGAATAGAAAGAACCATACAATAGTTTAGCATTGCTTTAAACGTAGGCTTTAATGTGCTCTAAACAAAATAAAAAGGATTAACATGCCAGGAAAACTTACTACACAAGAAGTTTTAGAATTTCTCGATAGCCGACCAGGTTGGATTACTTTCACAACAATAGGCAACGACGGATACCCGCACAGTATACCTATCGGGTACTTTCGGGACGGGCCAGATGTACTAATTGGCGG
>JAKUNN010000052.1 GCA_022451885.1 Dehalococcoidia bacterium
CGAAGTTGCAAGCCAGATACTTGGTTTAAGTGCCGATGAAATCGCAGATTTTGTCTCGCAGGACATTCTTGCCTAAATAAACATATTTCAAATCCGGGAAAAGATACTTTTTAAGTGCCCCGAGACTCTTTCCTCTACTATGATGTGGAGGGCTTTGCCCAATACATGTATTAGAGGAAAGATCTATGTCCTTAAAAACCCCTCAGGAATATCTTGATTCCTTACACGACGATCGAACTGTTTATTATCGCGGTGAGCGCGTGGATGACGTTACAACCCACCCCGTGATTTCAAAGGCAGCTAAACATGCCTGTGTTGATTATGAGATGGCTGAAGATCCTGAAACAAGAGAACTTGCTGTTGTGGAAGGCGATGAATTAGATGGCAATGAGCCATATAGTCGGTACTTTAAAATTCCTCGTTCGAATGAAGATTTGTTAAAGCGTTCGAGCTTAATTGAAGCGTCGACAGCACGAGGAAAAACTTTAGTTCCTTTGGTCAAAGAGATAGGTACAGATGCACTGTTTGCCCTGCATCGAATTTCGAGGGAAGTAGATAAGCAATATGGTACGAGTTATCGCTCAAGAGTTGAGTCGTTTTATCAGCACTGCAAGGATAATGATTTGACAATGTCTGTTGCTCAGACTGATGTTAAGGGCGATCGTTCTGGAGGCCCATCAAACCAGTCTCATCCCGATTACTACCTGCGGATTGTTAAGAGAACTGACGATGGCATTGTTGTGAGAGGTGCGAAAGTACACACTTCGTGTACTACAAATGTCAATGAAGTCATCGTTTTGCCTACTCGTGCGATGTCTGAATCAGATGCGGACTATGCGGTTGCCTTTGCAATTCCACCAGATACAAAAGGGTTGTCTCTTATCGCAAGCCCATATGGAGGTTCACCAAAGAATAATTTTGAAGCTCCTTTAAGTGCCGATCGAAAAATGATGGAAACCACCACTGTTTTTGATGATGTATTTGTCCCCTGGGAGCGAGTTTTTCTTGCTGGTGAGTATGATTTTGCTGGTCCGTTAGCCTTGGGTTTTGTTGAATACCACCGTTTTACTGCGGTTTCCTACAAGCTTCCTTTGGTCGATGCTCTGGTTGGATCGGCTCAGTTGATGGCAGACATGAATGGAATTGCACGTGTAGGTCATGTTCGAGATAAGTTTGTTGCATTAATTTCATACGCAGAAACCGTACGCGGTTTAATTCATCTGGCTGCGTCTCGTGGCCAGGCAGATGAAGAAGGGATTTATGCTCCTGATGCCATGACTACCAATATTGCAAAATATCACTTTGCACATCACTACCATGAAGCACTGGAATATGTGCAAGATATCGCAGGAGGCATGCTAGTTACAGCCCCCAGCGTTGAAGATTTTGCAAATCCAGAAATTGGTGATCTCCTCCGTTATTATCTGGGGGGACGAGAGGGTGTAGACGGAGAAGATCGTGTGCGCGCGCTCAATATGGTTAGCGATTTAACAACAGGAGAGTTTGGTGGTTACCATGCAGTGTTGGCAATCCATGCCGAGGGCTCACTCGAGGCTGAAAAATTAATGATTGCACGGTCTTATGATGGTCAGCGTACGTTTAATTTTGCAAAACTTCTTGCAGGACTTGAGTAAATTGTAAGGACATGACTGAGTTAATCAACATTCCGATTTTTCCTTTGTCCACGGTCTTATTCCCTACTGGTGATATGGCATTGAATATTTTTGAAGAGCGATATCGCATTATGGTTGAAGAATTGTTGGAATCGGGCGGTGTTTTTGGTGTGATCTTAATTCTTCGTGGTGAGGAAGTTGGTGGTTCTGCAGTCCCTCATTCGATCGGAACGACTGCAAACATAATTGAGCATAGTAAAAATCCTGATGGCGGATATGCATTAAGAGTGCAGGGCAGAAGTAAATTTAAATTGGTGCGTATGCTTGAAGATCAGCCTTATCCCTATGGAGAGATTGAATTTTTTCCAGAATCAGGGTACCAGGAACCTGATCTTCTTGGGTCAGCTATTGATCGTGTTCGTCATGTTTTTTCAGATTATGTCCGATTATCCTTGGCACTTACTGACCAATGGGCTGAAGGAGTTGATTTACCCAAAGACTCAGCTTGGCTTATCAATAAAATAACGCCAAATCTTGGTATTCCTGAGATTGCAAAGCAGCGTGTCCTTGAACATAATTTGCCAACTGAGGGATTACGAGCTCTTGAAGAATTGTTAAATGATCTAGTTTCTCGTGCGGAGGAGCAGGTTAAGAATCACTATCGCGAAAGATATACAGGGATTGTTGCTGCTGGTTAGGGCGCATATTTAATGGAAATCGAATCAATTTTAAAAGCTGCTGGTTTTATTGCTATAGCAGCAGCTTTCGCAAATATTTTAGGTCCTAGACTGAAAATCCCAATTCCGCTTCTGTTGCTTGGATTTGGTTTGCTAATTGGACTTGATGATACATGGGGGCTGGATGTTCACAAGCTAGGACATGTATTCGAAGTAATTATTGTCCTTGCTGTTGGACTTATTGTTTTTGAGGGTGGTTTCGCTATCCGATTCTCATCTTTACGAAATGTAGGACCTATTGTACGAAACCTTGTTGTGCTTGGTTTATTAGTTACCACGATATTTGCAATGTTTGTTGCCAATGTTGTGCTTGGCTGGGAGATTCGATTAGCTATTATCTTNGGTGCACTNATTACAGTGACTGGACCCAGTGTTATTACGCCTTTATTAAGGTCTATTAAAGTTAATGATCGTATACGTACAGTGCTTTCTTCTGAAGGCGTAATCATTGACCCATTTGGTGCGTTATTAGTCCTTGTTCTCATTCAAGTGGTAGTAACCGATGCAGTAGAGGTGGATCAAGGGATACGTAACTTATGGCCAGTGGGATTCATTGCATCCCGAATTATCATAGGATTGGTGGTTGGCCTTCTTGTAGGTGCCTTAACATATTTTGTCACTCGTATTGTTCCCAATATTAAAGGTCTTGAGGTTCTCCTTTTAGTTATAGGTGCTGCTGTAGGTGCTTTTGCGATTTCTGAAAATTTGGCTTCTGAATCTGGCTTAGTTGCAATGGTTGTGATGTCTCTCGTAGTGGGGAATGCTGCTATTCCACATCGTGAAGCATTTAATGAGGGTCAAGAGTCGATTAGCGCTTGGTTGGTAGCTATTGTTTATGTTCTTCTTGCAGCAAGCATTGATATAGACAGCATTGCTGGCTTGTGGCCAAAAGGTTTTATTGTTGTCGCTATCGTTGTTTTTGTTGGTCGACCTTTGTTAGTGGCTCTCGCTACTCTACGTAGTGATTTAGGTTTTCGTGAGCGATTTTTCCTAGCTTTTGTTGCTCCTAGGGGAATTGTTGCAGCTTCATTGGCCACAGTTGCGGCCTCTCAACTTTCTGGAAGACTTGAGCATGCAGATCAGCTCGCAGCACTTGTGTTTTTAGTTGTAGCATTAACTATTGGGATACAATCTGTTTACGCGGGTTTTCTTGCCCGCGTTTTAAAGGTGCAGCCTATGAGTATCGTAATTGCGGGTGCAGGAGAAGTTGGATTACGCGCAGCGTCAATATTGAAAGCTGCAGGTGAACCAGTGGTTTTGATTGAATCTGATGAAAAGGTTGCTGCTACGGTAGAAGAGGCTGGATATACAGTTGTTATTGGGGATGCAAGCGAAGCGCGTACGTTGAGGTCTGCAGGTGTGGAAGATGCAAAAGCACTGCTCATAGCTACTCCAAATGACCCGGTTAATTTATTGGCAGCACAAGTTACTCGCTCACAGTTGGATTGTGCGAATGTTTATGTTCGTGTGAATGAGCCTAAGAATGTTGAGGTATTTCAAGAGGTTGGTGCAATTCCTATTAGCCAGACTGAAGCTGTTGCCACTGAACTTGCTTATATGGTGACAGACCCTGGAATTTTTGATGTGTTAGCACAGGTGGAGGAGGACGTAACGGTTATTAGAGTTGCCGTGACAGATATCAATGCACAGCGTCCAATTTCTTCGAACCAGGCACTATTAGGGACGCTTATCGTCTTGGTTACTCGTGGTCAATCATCCTTTATCCCTAACGGTAGTACTGAATTACGGGTAGGGGACGTGGTTACGATTTTTGGGAAGCATAACGAGTTAGCTTCAGCCCGCGCTGCTTTATCAGCCGGCGCAGGCTAAATCTTACAATTTATAAAAACTAGATAGGTCGAAAAACAGGAATCGGGTATTCTCCTTCATCTTGTTTTTCAAACTCTACGCGCACACGTTGGCCTATAGAAATATCCTCTGTTGGATTATCAACACCAACTATAGTGCTCATTATTCTGAAGCCTTCATCAAGGTCTATATAAGCGACTGAGTAGGCTCCCAAATCTATAAAATTAGGCATTCGATTTTGCCTCACTACAGAGAATGTGTAGATTGTCCCCTCACCTTTAGATACTTTCCAGGAAAGGTCACGCGATCCGGTTTTGGGGTCATGCATACGTGGATAGAAAACGACTTCTCCAGTTGCATCGTTCACTTGATAGCGTAGTTCTCCTTCTTTACAGCCTTCCCAGAAGTATTCCGTATTTGGTTCTGGAAATCTTGGTTGTGGTCGATTAGGCATAATAGTTACTCCTCTTTCTAATCTTTAGCCAAAATTATGGTTCCGCCGGTGTGTGTCCCGCCAAGCAGACCACCATTCCCATGCGCAACAGCTAGTTTTGCACCCTCTACCTGAGAGGTTGACTCTCCTCTTAATTGTCGTGCTGCCTCAAACAGTAGAAAGATACCTCGCATTCCGGGATGATTTGAGGATAACCCTCCTCCATCCGTGTTAAGTGCCGGGGTACCTTTGACATCAAAGGCTAATCTCCCGTTAGCGACATAGTCACCAACTTCTCCTTTGGCGCAGAAGCCCAGATCTTCTAAGCAGACGGCAACAGTGATTGAAAAAGAATCGTAGATCATTGCTATATCGATTTCACTCGGGTTAATTCCTGCTTCTTGGAAAGCAATAGGCCCACTCTGTGCAGCGGCACTTGTAGTAATGTCTCCGTTATTTTCAAGATATTTGGTTGCTTCACCAGATCCAATGATCCAAACAGGGGGTTTTTTACAGTTTCTAGCAATTTCCGCGGATGCAATTACTACTGCTCCACCACCATCGCTAATCATGCAGCATTCTAATAAATGGAGTGGATCTGCGACTATGCGTGATTCGAGCACGTCTTCCACTGTAATTTCACGTACGCCAACGAATTGCAGGTCTGTCATGGCCTTGACTGCTTCAGGGTTTCGCATGGCATGTTTTCTCGTTGCTACGGAAATACCAGCTAATTGTTCAGTGGTTGTCCCGTACTCATGCATGTGACGTTGTTTAACCATTGCGTAATTCGAGATTAGTGTGGAGCCATAGGGCGACTCCATGTTTTGCTGCCAATTTGGAGCAGGTGATACCCGGCCACCAGTTCCGATAGCTACACGGTTGGATGCAGATGTTGATCCATAACTCAAAACTGCAACTTTACATTTACCTGCTGCAATATCGCGAACTGCATGTGCGGCATGGAATTCGTACGATGATCCGCCAACTTGGGTTGTGTCAATTACCGTTGGGTTTATGCCGAGGTAAGCAGCTAGCTGTAAGCCTCCTCCGGCTTCGCCATCCCCAGCGTCGTAGAGGCCGTCTACATCACTCCATTCCAGACCAGCGTCTGCAAGTGCCTGTGCTATAGATTCTATTTTGACCTCCATAGCAGATATTCCTGGTGCGACTCGAAGTGGATATTCATATACCCCAACGATTGCCGCGGTTCTTTCTTGTGCCATATTTTCTCCTTAACGTTGCGCCCTCGCGCTTTGCTCCTTAACGTTGTGTTGTGCGTGTAGGAGTTATTGCCGATACTCATCTTCCTTCACTCATCCGTTCGATGGATGAGCTTAGTTCAGATACTGGCGAATTTCTCACTACGGTCGAGCTGATTTTACACGCTGGAGATGTGACTGCACCTAGTGTTTTGGATTGGTGTGAACAATTTGCCCCAATTTATGTGGCTCGAGGCAACAATGATATCTTCGATCACCCGTCGCTTGCGGAAGGCCATCTTCTTGAAATTGAAGGGTGGCGTATTGGGCTTACACATGAATTACGTCCTGAATCACGTCCTATTTCCGTACTGAGGGATCAGTGTTTCCCTGGTGAGGAAATAGATATTCTTATTGCGGGAGATACTCATGTTGAGCGACTTGAATGTCGTGAAGGAGTTGTGTTTCTTAATCCGGGCAGCCCGACATTGCCACACCATAAAGAAATGCGCTTAGGTACAGTTGGCTTGTTAGACCTCACACCGGAAACGCTTCGTGCAGAGATTGTTGTATTGGGAGAAACTCCTGGTTCACCAAATCCGGGGATTTCTCAAGAGTTGATTATTGAGAAAGAGTGGTTAGAAAAGGAGAAGGCTAATGGCTAGCAGTAACGGTGTTGTTCAAAATATAAATGTTAGCGATGGTGGAGTTCCCAAGCATTCAATTTCACATGCTGTTGTAAATGAACTTGGGATTGAAGGTGATGGTCATAGCAATACCAAGTCACATGGAGGACCAATGCGGGCGCTTTGTTTATTTTCATCCGAATTACAAGAGGCTTTAAATGCTGAAGGGCACACAATTGCACCAGGTGATCTAGGGGAAAATATTACTATTTCCGGTCTTGATTGGAATATCGTTACTCCAGGAAGGCGGTTCCAGCTGGGAAGCGTCAGTATTGAGATAACGGAATATACAGCTCCTTGCTATAAGATCGGCGCATATTTTAAGGATGAAGATTTTACGAGAATTGATCAGGAAAAGAATCCAGGTTGGAGTCGTGTATATGCACGAATAGTTGATAGTGGAGAGTTATCTTTAAATGAGAATGTTGTACCTATTGACTTGGTTTGAAAGGTTATTATTTGAACCAGTGTTGGGGAATTGAAATATCTTTCATCTTAAATTTTTCTTTTAGAATTGTTTCTAACTTTTGAGCTGAACCGATAGCACGTCTCTCCATACCTTTGGGGGTTGTTTCCATTTCCATACCTTTTGCTACCGTTAAACGACCTCCGTTTGCCTGTGGCAAGGTTGCGATCCATCCTCGGGCAAAGTGGGATTCAGGGGACTCAGAATGAAATCTCCACATTGGTTCGAACGCTTCTATTTCCTGGGGTTTTCCATTAAACAAATAAACGGTTTGAACTTGGTTATTTTCCATATGTTGTTCTACACGGTACGACTGCTTGCCATCTGTAACAATTCGATAAGCACCCCCTCTTTCTTGAGGTACCCAATTTCCTTCGAAATTTAAGGGAGCTGTAAAAGTTTCTCCGTTTCCAATATCAACCAAATACTCTTTGTTTAGAAAAACCCTTAGGGTCAGATGGTCAAAAGGGGGTCCGAAGTGGCCGTTACGCGATGCCATTTGTCCGGAAAGTAATTCATATTCAAATCCCAATCCACCGAGGGCAGCGGCTAAAACAAGATTTTGTTCGTAGCAAATACCACCCCGCTGACGTACAACAAGTTTATCGAAGAGATTGTCTATTTGTAGATCATCCTTTTCTTTCAAATGAGAGCCTAAATTTTCAAAAGGGATCGAAAAAAAGTGAGCGCTTCCAAGTTGCTGTAGGCCGGTAACAGTATGGGATGGTCTTTCGGTAATCCCAATACGATTTAGGTAAAGGTTTAGTTGATTTTTACTGAACGCGTAGATTGATTTAGTCACGTTTGTTTGCAGGCCTAATTTCTCTCACTGTTACGTATAGATTGTACGCTACGATTAATATTACTGGCTTCGGCACTAATTATTCCGTCGTTTATCTAAGCCAAGATGGCTGACGTATATACGTGAATAGGAAGCGACGAATCTCTATCCGGTTCGTTAGCTAGGCCAGCTGAACTCGTTTACATAGGGTGGAACTTCACTAGATTCTGGTTCATGTAGGCCGTTTCTACCTTTTTCGCATTTTGCATTTTCAGTATCTTCTGTAACCCATGCAACGATGGCAGCATGACTTTTTTTGAAAATTATTTGTTTGCAAACTTTACACGTTTTGTCCTTGTTTGTTTTTTGCTTGGCATTCACGATGTAAAGACCTCTTCACGAACCAGTTTCGGAGTTTTATTTTACACATGAGCCTACAAGAATTCTTGGGAAACTCTTATTAAATATGCTTTGTTTGGAGCTACTTAGGTTGTTTCACTACTCTGATATAGGGAAGGGGTGACTTCCAACCATCGGTGTACTTTTTGGCTGCATCCTCATCTGAAATAGAAGGGAGAATAATTACATCATCTCCATCATTCCAATTTGCTGGAGTTGCAACCTGCTCGGCTGCAGTAAGTCGAATCGAGTCTAAAACACGCAGTAGTTCAAA
>JAKUNN010000053.1 GCA_022451885.1 Dehalococcoidia bacterium
ACGAGAGCTATTTGCTTCGGTCCCGGAGTCACGTGCGCGTGGTTATAAGCCGGGGAGGTTTTCTTTTAATGTGAAAGGTGGACGTTGTGAAGAATGTAGAGGTGATGGATATAAGCTTGTAGAGATGCAATTTTTGCCAGATGTGACAGTTCCTTGTGAGGTCTGTGATGGCAGTCGTTATAATCGTGAAGCTTTAGAAATAAAATTTCGAAATAAAACAATAGCTGAAGTGTTAAACCTGACCGTTGACGAAGCTGTTGGTTTGTTTGAAGCGTTTCCTCGAGTAAAGCGTATCTTGCAAACTCTTGTAGACACTGGGTTGGGTTACATCCGGCTAGGGCAACCATCAACTACGTTGTCTGGAGGTGAAGCCCAGCGAATTAAATTAGCTTCTGAGTTATCACGACGTTCAACAGGTAAAACTTTGTATGTTCTTGATGAACCGACAACAGGCTTGTCATTTCTAGATGTTCATAATTTATTGGATGTATTGCACCGATTAGTAGATAGTGGAAATACCGTCGTTGTTATTGAGCATCATCTTGACGTGATTAAGTCAGCTGACCACATAATTGATTTAGGTCCTCATGGCGGTGATCGAGGAGGTTTAGTTGTGGCACAAGGTACTCCAGAAAAAGTTGCAAAAGTAAAAAAGAGTGCAACAGGACAGTATCTGAAATTACTTCTAGATTAATCTTTCAAGTAAATCTTTGTAATGGCTGTGTTCAAGAGAATTTGTAATTTCACCAAGTCCAGTCCAGCCTTTCCAATTCCAATTGTCTGTGACTCGCGGTTTATCTACCGGGTTTTGAACTTCCGAGTTTTTGCTGGCTAATATCAATTGGTAGTGTGAGCTAAGGGGTAGTGTTTGATTTACAATCCCGATCCAGAATTGTAGGTCTGGTGTGTTACCTGAAAAAGTTGTTCCTAAGTATCGAAATTCCCCCTGTATCGGTTGTGATGCACTGTTTAGGTATTCCGTATTTACACCATACTTTTCTCTAATAACTGCCCCACCGAGCGCGTAGAGTTTGTTTGTTTTTAGTGCTTGTTGAACGGTTACTGACCCGTGGCCGAGTATGTCCGTCTGTATAAAATTTCTGAATTCCAAAGCGAGCTTTTCTGAACTTTTACCAAGAGTTTCTACAATTTGCTCCCATGTTACTGATATCCAATTGCTTGGGGGTGTATCCCCTTTAAAGCTTATCCAAAGCAATACTGCATCGTCTGCTTTGATTGTTTGTAACTTTGTTCTCTCTTCAAAATTGTTGTTTGTTTGTGTATTAATTTTTATGAAGAGACGTTTATTGTTAGTTAATTCGACCAATAAACTAATAATTTGGTCATCAACTAATGCCTGACAATGAGTTGCCTTAACTGTGCCGAAACATTCTGTTGCTGATGTGAGGAGTTCTGTTAATTGAGATTGTTTTGATTCTAGTAAATAAGCTAAGGCACTGACGCAATAATTTTCAAAAGGATCTGTGCCGAGTCCAGCCTGGAATGAAGATAGTGCTTCGAAAATATTTTTGTTTGTCATAGAATTAGTATGTCATATTACGATTTTTTTTCGATTAAGAATTATCGAGCTTTCGAAGAACTTGCTCAAGAAATTGAAGCCAATCACTTCCTGCTTCAATACGATCAATTCGTATCTGCTCTGGTCCCACAAAAACACATTTGAGATTTAGAGAATTAATAAGTTGTTTCTGTCCTGTTGTTATACCACTGTAGCTGTGAATATGTAGCATTCGTGCACTTGTGCTTACCCTTTGCATCTTTGCATTGTGGGCAAGGATTTTTAAGCGGACAACGGTTAAGAGTTGTTGAACTAATGGTGGTGGTGGGCCATACCTATCTTTGAGTTCCTCTTGGAGTTCTAGTATTTCCTCTGTTGTTTTCAAATGTGTAATTCTTTCGTAAATGGCTAGTCGAGTTTCTGTATCTGCAAGATATGTTTCAGGAATTGAAGCACTAAGCGGAATGTCAATTTGTACGCTTATTGTATGGTCTTGAGTCGTTTCATCATTGATACCCAAGCCACGTTTAAGTGCAGCAACCGCTTCTCCCATAAGGCGAGAATATAGTTGGAATCCAATAGCAGCTATATGTCCACTTTGTTCACTTCCTAAAACATTGCCAGCGCCTCGGATTTCAAGGTCGCGTAAGGCAATTTGGAATCCAGACCCTAGTTCGGTGGCTTGGAAAATTGCTTCAAGGCGTTGTTGTGCGGTTTCTGTAATATTTTGGGTNTTGTCATGCAAAAGATGTGCATAAGCTCTTACNGCTCCTCTCCCTACCCTGCCCCTTAGTTGGTACAGTTGTGCTAAACCAAATCTGTTTGCTTTATCAATTAAAATGGTATTTACGTTTGGGAGGTCTAGACCGCTTTCAATGATGGTTGTGCACAGCAAGATGTCATAAGTTCCTCTCGAAAATTCGTACATAACCTGTTCGAGTTTTTCTTCTTTCATTTGTCCGTGCGCAATTGCAAGCGTCGCTTCAGGCACAAGGTCATTTAACTGTTTCGCTACTTTGTTGATTGTACCAACCCGGTTGTGGACAAAATAAATTTGACCATCTCTGTCTAGCTCTTGAAGGATTGCTTTTCTGATAGCGCCATCGTCCCATTCAGAGATATAGGTTTTTACCGGTTGTCGTTCCTCAGGCGGGGTCATTAGTGTACTAATGTCACGAATTCCAGTTAGAGACATTTGCAGTGTTCTCGGAATTGGTGTTGCTGACATGGTTAGAGTATCAACTTCTTTTCTAACCTTTTTAAACCAATCTTTGTGATTAACACCAAATCTTTGTTCTTCATCGATGATAACTAAACCTAAATCATTAAATTCTATATCCTTTTGTAATAGGCGATGTGTTCCGATAGTGATATCAACACTGCCCGTATCAATTCCCTGGATGATTTCCTTTTGGCTTTTTGTATCTCTAAACCTCGAAAGTACCTCAGTCTTTATGGGAAAGCTAGAAAGCCTTTCTCGGAAAGTCTCACCATGCTGTTCTGCTAGTACGGTTGTAGGTGCTAAAACAGCAACCTGTTTTCCGTGGGTGACGGCTTTAAATGCAGCACGAATTGCGATTTCTGTTTTTCCATAACCTACATCTCCGGCGATCAGGCGGTCCATAGGCTGAGTTTTTTCCATGTCCTGTTTGACTGCACTTATCGTTTCATTTTGATCTGGAGTTTCGACAAACGGGAAAGAGCCTTCTAATTCTTGCTGCCAGGCTGTGTCAGATCCAAATGCATAACCTTTGGCCATTGCACGTTGTGCATATAGGTCTAATAAGTCACGTGCGTTTGCAATGATTTCTTTTTGGACACGCTGTTTTGTACGCGCCCACTCTTGTGTCCCAAGTCTTGTGATTGTTGGTGTACGGTTGCTAGGACCAACATATGGTGTCAAAGAATCGAGATAATCAGTAGGTACATATATATGGTCACCTGCTGCGTATTGGAGATCGAAGTATTCACGTTCGCGACCATCCGTTGTTCGCCTGATAAGTCCTAAAAATCTGCCAATTCCATGCTCGGCATGCACGATAAGATCTTTAGGTTTTAGGGTTCCTAAGAGATTTTGCTGGATTCCAACATTTTTGCGAATCTTTCTCGGTCTTCTATGTAGACCAAAGATATTTTCATCTGTTATTAGTGCGATTTTTCCTTCGATAGTAAAACCTATCATTGCGTTTGAAGGGCATATTGTAACTGAACCTTCTTTGACCATCTTTACGGTTTCCACAAGTTCACTGGGGATTCCTTCTTCTTGTAATAACGCTAAAAGGCGATGTCCTTGTTGAGATGCAATGATTACTGACTCACCATTCCGAGCTCTTTTATTTGCATCTTGGACAAGTAATTTGAGTTGGCCTGCATAGTTTTGAGATGCCCCGATTGGTATCCGTTTTGTACCCCGTTCCTCTGTTCCAAAGCGTTCGAAATTAATTTTATTTTTCTTTTGTGTGAGAGTGTGAAGGAATAAATCTGTTTGCTTGTGTAGGGAAGGCAATCCTTTCGGTAAATCACCTTTTTCCTCGCCTTGCTTTCGATTTTCATGCTCGTGTTCCAATATTTGTAGAAGGTTTTCTTGGCCTAACTCAACTTGATCCAAAATCAAAGATCCAGAGGGATGCAAATGCTCCACTAGCGTTCCAGTATTTAAGAAAGGTTCGTAAAAACTAAAATTACGTGGTCTTTTTCCTTCTTGGATGAGCTCAAGTTCCTCGAGGATGAGTAAGGATTTCTCCCCCGTTTTTTTTAAAGTCTTTAGCAAATTATTGGCACTGATTTGATTTTGCTGTGTAACAATTTCTGCTGGGGCGATCTTTATTTTTTCAAAACGTCCGCTACTTCTTTGAGTGGAAGGTTCAATTTTTCGAATACTCTCGATCGTGTCATCTAAAAATTCGAGACGGTATGGGCTTTCGTGATTCACGGGAAAGATATCAACAATCCCACCCCGTTGTGTCACTGTTGCAACTGTGTCGGCAATTTGTTTTATTTTGTAGCCGTGTGATTCAGCCCAACGTAGTAGTGTTATCGGTTTTAGTTGTTGGTGAATGTTTAGAACCCGTTCTTTTTTGGTTGCGTCAGGCCCTGCTTGTAACTCTGCAGCTGCAATCCAAGATGAAACTATGATGGACTTTTCTTTTCTTCGTAATTGACGTAGGACTTTCTCTTTTTCTGTTCGTAGTGAGTTTTCAATCGATAGATTGTCATATGCTTTCTGCTCCCGTTCCGGGAATTGCATTACTGGCATTTCAGTACAGTAAAAACTAATTTCGTTTGTTAACCGTTCTGCAGCTGTTGGTGTTGTTGTAAGTAAGAGGGTTGGTCCTTGTACATTTCTGGCAATTATTGCGGTAACTATTGATTTTCCATTGTCGGAGATTCCTAGAGATTGTTTTAGGTCATTGGAATTTAGTAAGGGTAAAACGAAAGGCTCTAGCGCGTTCCGAACCCCCACTAATTGTCCAGTCATAGATGCTCCAGTGTAGTTGCCTTGATTACGGATTTCTCAAGAATTTATTTAGACTTAAATTCTCTCAGCTTCATCTATTACCTCAGCAAGATGCATAATTTTAGCTGAAAGTGACCCTTCTCGTTTGGCGGCTTCAAATTGCATTAAGCACCCTGGGTTTGTAGTTACAATTACGTCAGCATTTGCTTCTTGAAAGGCTTCTGTTTTCCGTTCCCTTAGTGCTCCAGACATTTCTGGTTCAAGGATGCTATATATTCCGGCTGCTCCACAGCAAAGATCGGATTCAGTGGTTTCAATTAAGTCACATTGTGGCAGAGATTTTAATAGCGTTCTTGGTTGCTCGCTTATTCCTTGGGCGTGATTTAAATGACAAGCATCTTGATAAACAACCTTTTTATTGAAACTTCCTTTGCCAATAGGTTCAGCAATTTCAGAAAAATCGAAAATACGTTTTGAAAATAAGGCAGCTCTTTTTGCATAAGATTCATCGTTTTCCAAAAGTGTAGAGTATTCTTTNAGNGCTGCTCCACATCCTGCAGAGTTGACTACGATTGGACCTTCAGTTCTTTCAAAAGCTGCTATATTTTCCCGTGCAAGCTTTCTTGCAAAGTCAAGATCTCCGTCATGAGCATGTAATGCTCCGCAACATCGCTGTTCTTCAGGTGCATTAATTGTAAATTTTCGATGTTCTAAAACCCGCTTTGTAGCTTCGTGTACCGATCCGAATAGTTCTCCCATTACACAGCCTATGAATAGCTGAGCNATTTTNTCACCTTTCGTGTCTTTGAAGTGAACTGCTCGTGCAATTTGTGAGCGCTGACCTAGGCTAGAATCTAAAAACGTTAATCGCGTTGAGACTTCAAGGATCTTTAATTTTCTGAGGTAAGTTCTAAACTTCGATTGTATAAACCACCTAGTTGGAGTAAGAACTAATCCGAGTATTGAGGGCCTTGCAATAACGTTTCGTAAAACAAAACGTCGTAAGTACAAGCTAAGCTTTTTTGAAGGTTTAGCTTCGCTTATTTGAGCTTTTGCTTGAGTCATAATTGTTCCGTACGGCACTCCGCTTGGACATACGGCTTCGCATGCGCGGCATTGTAAACAAAGGTCCCAATGGTTCTGTACTGATTCAGTTAGACTGATTCTACCTTCACCTACTGAGCGTGCTAAATGTATACGTCCCCTCGGTGATTCCACCTCAAGGCCAGTAATTAAATAGGTTGGACATGCGTTCACACAGAGACCACAGTGGACGCACTTTGAAAGGTCTTCAGAGCTAGGTGCTTCTTTTGGTAGGGGCCAAGCACCTTCTTCGTAGAGTGTGATTTTTTCAGATACCACCCAAATATCTCCCTTTGTTAAATCGTCCATTAGGATCGTAGACATCTTTGATCTTTTTCATTAAAGCAAAAGATGTATTTTTTAGTCCCCAAGTATTAATTTTTATATTTTGGTCTAAAGAGCGCTCAATGATAATTATGGCATCAGACACTTGATTTTTCTCACGTAGTGATGCTATTCCAATAGCTGCCTCTGCTTTTTTTGCATTATTTGATTCCCAAGTAGCTCGTATTAATCCAGTTAGTGGTCTTACTAGGAGGCTATCTGGATGTAATTGTTGGAGTTCATTAACAATGAACTCCAATGTGCTATTTGTGCATGAAACTCTAATTGTTAATTCGTCTTTTGCTGTGAATCCAAGATCACGTGTCTGCAGGTATAAATCCTCTTTTTCCTCTTTAATTAGTTTCTGAGGAAGAATAGTCTGTGTTATTTCTTGTGTTTGTTCCGACAATCTAAGGAATAGTGTAGGTGTCCCATTTTTTATCAGAATATCAGCACATTCAGGCCGAATATCCTTAATAAAGATTTCATCAACAATTTTTTTTGCTTCAGGAAAATTAGTAACAGCTGCGCTATAGTCATTTGTCGTAACTATGGGTGTGACACGTAAGGCAACTTCAGTAATTATCCCGATTGTTCCAAGAGATCCACACCAGAGTCGCATAAGATCATAACCGGTTACATTTTTTACAACCCTGCCTCCAGCGCGGACTATCTCTCCATCAGCCCTTAAGACAGACATTCCTAAGACCCAATCACGAGGCGGTCCAAATCTCGATTGTAGTGGTCCTCCAATCCCTACTGCTAAGATTCCCCCAATTGTGGCATTCTCATTGTTCGGTGGGTCGATAGGAACCCTTTGTCCAGCTTTTTTTAGCTTGTCCTGGAGTTCTTTCAACGTTGTATTAGAGGATACTAAGACGGTTAAATCTGCAGGCTCATGATCGATCTTTTTCGGAAAAGCTTTCTCTAGATATAATGCCGCGAATTTTCCCTCAGGCCTATCCCCTAATTCTAGCTGTGTCCCTCCCCCTACTGGTAACAAGGTTAGGTTATCCTTGTTTTTTACAATTTCAACAAGGTTTTCCAAGGAGTTTGGCCTATAGACTTCAGTAGCCTGTTTGTTTTTTACGCAGAATAGTTTAGATCCAGGCATCAGGCCCTGCTGCAGAAAGTGCTTTTGGAATATTTGCTATTTCTCCACAACCACTACCTTCTGGAAGAATTTTGCAAGGATTGAACATTCCTAAATTGCCAAATACTGTGCGAACACTTCTCATATTTTCAATATCTGTTTCGTTATATAACCAAGGCATAAACCTTTGTTTTTCGTAGCCAACGCCATGTTCTCCACTAAGCGTTCCCCCGACGGCAACGCATACGCTCATAATTTCAGCACCTGCTTGTAAAACCTTTTCTGTTGTACCAGGAATTCTTTCGTCAAACAGTAAGTTAGGGTGTAGATTTCCATCACCAGCATGAAAAGCATTA
>JAKUNN010000054.1 GCA_022451885.1 Dehalococcoidia bacterium
AATGTGTTGTAAGCAACATAGTTACCCCACGATTCTTTAACAATCGTAACTGTTGCCAAACAAGGTGCCTGACTTGCGGGTCGAGACCAGTTGTCGGTTCATCAAGCACTAATACCTGCGGGTCATTTACAAGAGCCCTCGCAATTGTGAGACGTCGCTTCATCCCACCGGACAAATCATCAACATAAGATTCCGATTTCTCAGTTAATTGAAAAAGTTCAAGTGCGTCACTAATTCGTCGCTTAGCAGTTTCTCGATCAATCCCGTGGTACCTCGCATAAACTTCCAGGTTTTTCCGGACTGGTAAATCAGGATCCAGATTATCCTCCTGTGGTACAACTCCCAAAATACTCTTTACACCACGAGGATCATCCTCTACATGTTTTCCTGCAACTGTAAGGATCCCTTTTGATACAGGAGATGTTGCTGTAAGCATTCTAATTAACGTGGTTTTCCCTGCACCATTAGGACCAAGTACACCAAAACACTCATTGTCTTGGATCTGAAAAGATATTCCGTCGACAGCGACAAACTCGCCATACTTTTTCACAAGATCTTGTACTTCAATCAGAACTGACATCATTTATCCAAACAAATTTTTTAGAACAAAACACAAGCACCCCAAAAAGACTAGGCGATTTAAAGCTCACCTCCATCCTCCTCAGCAGTCCCTATGACACCTTCTTCCTGAAGAGTTAGTCTACCTGACTCCTCTTGTTCTGTTTCAAAGTCATCGTTCATCTCAAAATCATCTTCATCCGTAGAAAGGGATTCAGACTCTCTACCATCAAATACCAGACTACGTCGTGTATAACCTCGTACCTTTGAACTCGCCTTACTTGTTTTTGTTGTGAAGGATGACTTCCCAACTTGCGAAGGATGGACATACTCTTCTCGAATTGCAACTCGCACGGGAATAGCCAAATCTGCCAAAGCTATCTCGTATTTATTGCCACCATCTAGCAAGCGAGATAGGCGAATACCCACCTGAGGAGTTAAGATCCCTAAATATTGCCCCGCTTCATTCACAACATGAACGGCAGAACCTTCCACTTTTAAGCCTAAAGAATCACCGATGTTCAGAAGATTAACAACCTGAAGGTCAACAGCTTCGAGTTCTAGAAAAACAACAGCATCAGCATTATCTAAAAAAAATACTTTTTTCTCTCGTATTTTCCCTTTTTTTTCTTGTGGGGGAGATGCTTCAACTAAACGATCTAAATTACGTAGTGCAATCCTATTAAGAGGCTCTATCTTTAATGCCTTTTTATAAGCTTTTATTGCAGACGGGAATTGACCATTTTCCATATAGGCTCTACCAAGCCTATTCAAAGACTCAGTTTCTTCACCAAAATTCTTTATTATTTCCCTGTTTACAGCGATGGCTTCGCTCCATTTATTTTTTGACGCAAAGTCTACAGCTTGTTCAATTGCTACAAGCCGCTGCTGAGCCAAATCCGTTTGTTCAGATTCTGAAGAGAAAGACATTATTAACTCCGAGTTACGAGCGAAGATAAAACGAATAGCACCTTAAATGCAAATACCTTTTGTTAGGAGTTAAAATCAACTTATGGAAAAAATTTCTATTGTCATTTCCGGAAGTGGATCAATGGGCAGAGAAGTCTTCACTGCCACTCAGTCAGCAGAAGACATAGAGGCACTCGCATATCTTGATCCACTATCTGAATTAAATGAGCTTGATGGTCTACCTGTTTATCAAGACGCACAGTCGTGCTTTGCAAAAGAACAGCCTCAGGTTGTGATTGATTTCACAAATGCAGCATGGACGCCGAATTTAGCTAAAGAAGCACTTCAGCGAAATATTCGCCTCGTAATTGGAACCACCGGCCATACAGAAGCATTTTTAACACACCTTGAAACGGATTCACGTGAAAAAGGTGTAGGTGTAGTACTTGCACCAAATTTTGCAATTGGCGCGGTTTTACTTATGTCATTCGCAAAGCAAGCTGCTAAACATTTTGATGCTGCAGAAATTATTGAGCTACATCACAATGAAAAAGTTGATGCTCCTAGTGGAACTGCCAAAAAAACTGCAGAACAAATGGCTGATGCAAGAGGAAGTGCCTTTGAAAGAACTTCAACCGAGAATCAGACAATCGCAAATACCCGTGGTGGTGAAATAAATGGAGTAGGACTTCATTCGATACGTCTTCCTGGTCTAGTCGCACATCAGGAAATCATATTTGGAGGGCTAGGACAAACTTTAACTCTTCGCCATGATAGTACCGGACGTAATTCATTTATGCCTGGTGTCCTAGCTGCAACTTATGCGGTAATAAGTCTGGACAAGATGGTAACTGGCCTCGAATCAATCTTGGGACTCGAATAGCCAGAATATCTCAAATATGCTCAAGAACAATTTTAACTGCTTCACCAATTGGTAAGCTTGGATCAATTTGCTGAAAACCAGTTCCCTTGAAAAGCGAAAAATCATTTCCCGAAGAAATAACCACAACAAAAACATGAGTTCCATATTGTTTTGATGCTGCTAGAAAGAGGTCTTCAACATCTTTAACTCCATGGACGTCCTGAATATGCACACTATGTTCTTTGCGCAAAGACCACAACTCATTAGCAATTGAATGGATCAAAAATTCTTGATCTTTAGACATCGCAGCGAGTAAGACAGGAATATCTTTCTCTGTAACCGCCAACGCTATCGCACGATGTAATTCCCCCCCTGGACCAATCAAAACAAGAGAGTCAATTGTTTGTTCTACCATTAATCAGAAGATGTAAAGTTCCCTGATTCGTCCCGAATCTCTGGCTCAGATACGAGAGCACGCGGATCACCAAATTTAGCATCACGCCAATTCAACGCAGCTTTTAGTCCCTGCTCTTGGGAAATACGGCCAAACTCACTTGCACTCGGAGCAAGATGCGCACGTGCATCATTTTCCGCTGCAAATCGCTGCAACGTACGTGCCCCCATAAGTTCGAGACCCATATTGATAATTCGTTTATTAGCCGCCAACAATTCGGAATCTATCATCGCAAGCCGGTCTACCAATGTCTCCACCTCAGATTCCAACAAATCTCCTGGTACAGCTTTTAAAACCAAACCTATTTTTGCTGCATCCTTCCCGGTAACCATGTCCCCAGTCAACATCAAACGCTTAGCCCACTGCGGCCCAACGTTATAAAGCCACATGTTATTTGGTAAAGCACCTTGAGCACGAGCTGGTGGGAATCCGATACGTGCATCTTCATCAGCAATAATCAGATCACAAAGCAAAGCAATATCAGTACCACCGGCTAAACAATAGCCGTGGACTTGCGCGATAACAGGCTTATGCATATCAAAAAGGACCATACGTAAACGCTGACTTTGTTCCAATCTCCACGCATCATCATCAAAAGAACGCCCATCTCTTTCATGACCCGAACTTTTTACTTGTGCCCGAGTGGTTGGAGTAAGATCATATCCTGCGCTGAAAGCACGTCCTGCACCTCGTAATATCACCGCATGAACACGGTTATCATTATCTGCATCCCATAAGGCATCATTTAGCTCATTCAATAAATCCCTCGAAAGAGCATTCAGCTTTTCCGGCCTATTAAGGGTGATTCGGGCGCGACTATCTTCTACTTCATACACTATCGTGCTATATGACATTGGGCAGACCTTTCAACTACAAAAGAGGGTTACTCATCAATAATTTCGATGGCACCACTTGGACAAATCTCAGCAGCAGAATCAGCAGCTTCAAATGTTTCATCATCCAAGTCCCCAACAATAATCTCTGGCCAGCCTTCAGCATCAGCCTTAAACACACTTGGCTGAAGATAAAAACACTGCCCAGCCTTAAGACAAATGGCTCTATCAAGAACAACTTTCCTCATAAAAAAACCTCTAAAAATTCTACTATCACTCGTAGAATATCCTTAGAAAGCAAATCCTGCGAGTCATGTCACCGAATTAGAAAGCCGCAAAGTAAGACCAGTTACCTCAATTTCAACTATGTCACCGGCATTTAAGGGACTCGTCGATCCAGGAGTACCGGTAAAAATGATATCACCAGCCCTAAGAGTTACAACCGAAGCGACACGATGAACAATTTCAGGAATTGAGACAATTAACTCGCTGGATGCACCATGCTGTACCTCTGTATCATTTACAAAAGTTTTCACTTCTAAGCTATCAAATTTTAGACCCGTAACTATAGATGGGCCGAACACCCCAAAAGTATCAGACCCTTTAGCTCGCCACCATTGTCCATCACCATTCTGCCACTCTCGTGCGCTTACATCATTGCCTGCTGTAAATCCAAATATTGCCGCCTCCGCTTGAGCCAAAGTCGGACGTTGAAGAAAGCTTCCAATAACCACAACAATCTCTCCCTCGGGATCAACACGGCCAGCATCATCAGGAAGCACAATCTGATCACCGTGACCTGCAATACTAGAAAGTGGTTTGAAGAAAAAGAGCGGAGGATCTGGTATAGGTCTCCCACCTAAATGGCTTCGATAGTTAAGACCAACACAAATAATATTGCTGGGCTGACAGGGTGGTAAAAGCTGTACGTCAGATAAAGTAACGCTCTCTCCCGTCAATTCAACCTTTTCCCAGAAAGGCTCGGTAACGACAGAGATCGAACCATTATTCTCCAAAAGGCCCGCACCAATATCACCGTTTATATTTTTAAATCGAACGAACTCAGTCATCAAAAAGCACCAAATTATCTCTATGAACTACTTCCTCACCATATGTATAACCTAAGGATTCCGCAATCTGACTGCTTTTAAGGCCACTAATCCGCTCAACTTCTGAACTTGCATAATTAGTAATGCCAGCTGCTATATGCTGTTGGTCACTACTAGATATCAAAACGGGCTCACCACGGCTAAATTCTCCTACAACGGTTTTTATCCCGGCTGGCAATAAACTACTTCCTTTATCCCGCAATGCAGAAGCAGCGCCAACATCTATCACTATCGAAGCACCAGGAAGAGCATTTCCTAAAATCCATTGTTTTCTACTTTCAAGTCGCGAGTCAGACGAAGTAAAAAATGTTCCTCCATGATCCTCACTAACCGCATTTTGTAGCGCAGCTGAAGAATGCCCATTACAGATAACTGTAGAAACACCACCTTGAACTGCAATGCGAGCGGCATCAATCTTTGCTGCCATTCCGCCATTACCATCTCCACCCCCTATAACAGCTTCCAAATTTTCAAATGAACTTACTTCCCTAATAAGATTTACATTTGGATTCTTTTTCGGATCACCATCAAAAAGTCCATCAACATCCGTCAGAATAGCTAATAAATCTGCATCAACTAAATGTGACACCAGTGATGCCAACATGTCATTTTCCCCAAAGTCAACAGCTAGAACCTCGTCTAAGGCAACAGCATCATTTTCATTAATAATTGGAATAATCCCACAATCAAGCAAATTTCTCAGTGTAGTACGCGCATTTAAGTATCCTAGACGACTAGCTAAATCACGGCGTGTTAATAGAACCTGCGCAGTAGCTCTATCATGATGTTCAAATAAATCCTGCCAGGCCTTAAAGAGGTGCCCTTGTCCTACACTCGCAAGAGCTTGTCTACTGGGTTCCTGTCTATTGCTTAAACGACCCTTCAAATAATGGCTTCCCGCAGCACGTGCCCCACTAGATACAACTACGACTTCGATATTTCGTTGCCAAAGGCTCACAACCTGATTAACAAAATCTGACATAGCATCTAAATCCAGGCGTTCAGACCCGGATGTAAGTAGGCTGGTTCCAAATTTCGCGACAACGCGTTGATTAGTCATAGACTCATGTTAGCGGGAAACGACTTTTGGCGCGTACCTGAAGTAAGATTGGAATTTTTAGGTCTGGCCGCAAAAACAAGTGTACGGTACTGTAATAACGAGTGCGCAACAGCATAGAAACCTGCTCATGACAAATTTTCTTCGACAACCAAATGGACTAGTAATTGCGTCCACGATTGTTGCCTTTGGATTCCTCGGCTCACGTCTTTTAGGAGTGGTGCGAACTTCTGCCATTGCTGACACCTTTGGTATGAGCCCTGAATTAGATGCTTATTGGGTAGCTTTTCGAATTCCCGACCTAATCTTCCAAGTCTTAGCCGGTGCAACATTGGGAAGCGCATTTATACCGGTATTTACTCGTCTTACAAAACGTGAAAGTAATGAAAAAGCTTGGGATCTGGCTGGGAATATCGTCAGCACTATACTTGTTACCACAATCATCCTCTGCCTAATAATGCTGATCATTGCTCCCTGGATTGTCCCCCTATTCTCACCTGGACTTGGCGAGGATATTGGTAGGGAAAAAGAACTTACAGATAAAGCTGTTTCGCTAACACGAATCATGCTCCTATCTCCTCTTTTCCTTGCAGTAAGTGGAATGGTTACAGGAATTTTGAATGCGCGACAGCAATTTTTTCTCCCTGCGTTAGCTCCAATGCTTTACAACATCGGCATTATCTTCGGTGCCCTTGTCCTTGCAAAACAATGGGGTATAGAAGGGCTCACAATTGGAGTCTTGATAGGGTCAGGGCTGCATTTAGCAATCCAAGTTCCAGGAATAATTCGCACGGGTATATGGTCACGATTCAAAATTAATCTTCGTGATAAAGCTGCAACTGAGGTACGTCGCCTCATGGCCCCCAGGGTCATAGGCCTCATCGCCGGACAAGTTAATTTTGTTGTAACAACAACATTCTTTGCCTCGAAGGTAGGAAGTTCAGCAATATCAAGCATCACATATGCCTGGTTAATCGCAGGATTACCCGTTGCTTTATTCGGTATGGCTCTTTCTACAGCTGCGTTTCCACGAATGGCAGAACAATTCGCCGAAGGTAATTCCGAGGAACTCTCTAGAACAATTTCACGTGTACTACGAACTATGATGTTCCTGACTATCCCCGCAGCACTAGGCTTAGCATTTTTAAGAGATCCTGCAACCACAGTAATACTCGAACGTGGCGCTTTCACGAGCGCAGATACAGCGCTAACAGCAGCAGCGTTAGGCTTCCTTTGTATAGGAATAATACCTCAGGCAGGAATTGAAATTCACAGTAGGGCATTCTATGTACTTGGCAACACCAAAACCCCAGTATTACTTACAGTACTAGCCCTTGGAATCAATATTCTCTTGAGTGCATTACTCTGGGACAGAATGGGTATTAATGGACTAGCCCTTTCTTTAGCCTGTGCATCTTGGACAGAATGGGTGATTTTGTATGCGTTATATGTTCGACAAGAAGGATATTCAACACAAACTCAGAAAGATCTGATGAGCTTCGCAAAATTCGCCATTTGTGGTTCAGTCATGGCACTGATCTTGGGTGTGGTTTTGCCATTCATCAAAGACGGCAGTACCGCAGTTACCTGGCTAACCTTACTAATTGGCATCATAGCTGGTGCAATTATCTATCTTGCCTTCGCACGAGTGTTGAAATTGCCTGAAGAGCAGGAAATACGTAAACGAATTCAATCAATTATTCAGAGATTTTAAAAAAAATAATTATGGCCTGTATCCGTGTGAACGTGGCCCAAGCTGAGTTGACTCAAGTGCGTAAGCCTGTTCAATCCACTTACACAAAATAGGACGTGTGTCACGTGGATCGATAATATGCTCAATGTTAAATGCCTCCGCCGTCCTGAATGGTGAACGAACGGCATCAAATTGTGATAACAACTCTGCACGCAACGCATCGGGATCATCTGAAGCTGCCAAATCACGCTTATACGCAGCTTCAATCCCACCTTCAACAGGCAAGCTGCCCCAGTCTGCGCTCGGCCAGGCATATCGCAAATTCAGGTGAGAAGAATTGCCATGAGAAGCACCGGCAACACCAAAAGCACGACGGATAAAGATTGAAACAGCAGGCACGCCAGCCTGATGAACTGCAGCAAGTGCACGGGCACCTTTTCGGATAGTTCCTGCACGTTCACCTGTTGTACCAATAACAAATCCAGGTTGATCAAAAAGGTTCACCACAGGTAAATGAAACGTATTACATAAATCA
>JAKUNN010000055.1 GCA_022451885.1 Dehalococcoidia bacterium
CAAAAAAGGGGTCAATAACTTCATTTCAGGCTATTTATGTTCCTGCGGATGACTATACAGATCCAGGTGTTGCTACGACTTTTGCTCATCTAGATTCAGTTGTTGCACTTGAACGATCTCTGGCTGAGCAGTCATTATACCCAGCTATGGATCCACTAACATCCTACTCTAGAGCCCTAGAACCACGTGTCGTTGGCCAGGAGCATTATGATGTTGCTCGTGCGGTACAATCCATACTTCAGAGGTATAAGGATTTGCAGGACATAATTGCAATTCTTGGTATCGATGAATTGTCAGATGAAGATAAGTTAACAGTTGCAAGAGCACGAAAACTACAACGCTTTTTAACTCAGCCATTCTTTGTTGGTGAAGCTTTTACCGGACGTGAAGGTAAATATGTTCCCATACGGGAAACAATACGCGGTTTCAGTGAAATTTTAGAAGGTTTACATGATGATTTGCCAGAGCAAGCGTTCTATATGAAAGGTACCATTGAAGATGTGGTTGCAGAGGCACAGTCACTTAGTGAGGAATCCTAATGCCTTTATCAGTTGAAATTATAACTGCAGAGGAAATCGTTCAGACTGAAGAGAACTTGGATGTTTTAATTGTTCCTGGCTCAGAGGGACAGCTTGCTATTTTACCGCGTCATGCTCCCTTGATGACGACACTTGACTATGGTGAACTTATTTTTAGACGAGGTACTAATGAAACAAGCTTTGCAATCGGAGGCGGTTTCTTAGAAGTACATTCAGATAAAGTTACGGTTCTTGCTGATGTTGCCGAGAATGCAGATGAAATAGATGCCGAACGGGCTGAAGAGGCTAGAAAACGTGCTGAAGAACGATTACAAAATCCTAATACAGATCAAACATCAGTTGATCTTGCACGTGCTCAAGCGTCGCTACAAAGAGCTTTACTTCGGTTAAATGTTGTTGAAAAACGAAGAAGGCGTACAAACGCATCCAGCTCGCGTGGTTAGTCCATATTTAACGATTTCCTTGCAGCTTTAGACGAATCACCCCTAATCTTGAGTAGTGAGCACTTTTAAATCTCCATTTTTTTCTTATCGATTGCAAGGTCCAACAACGTTGGAGGGCCAAGTATCACTCTCGGGTTCTGCTAATGCCGGGTTAGCTGCAATGTGTGCAGCCTTGCTAACAGATCAGACGGTCGTACTTAAAAATATGCCGGATGTGCTTGATGTAAAGACTTTATCTGAACTTTTATCGCATTTTGGAGCTGTTGTTACAAAGCTGGAAAAAAATACCCTTTCAATATGTTGTAACAAAATTACTAAAACTTCAGCACCAGCTCATCTTATGAGTGCTAACAGAGCATCTTTTCAAGTTACAGGTCCACTATTAGCGAGATATCAAACAGTAAGTACTCCACCACCTGGAGGAGATCCGATAGGAGGACGTCCGGTTGATGTTCATATCAATAGTTTTGCGAAATTGGGCGCGCAAATAGATCAGGCCGGAGATGTATACACAGCCTCTGCCTCAGCAGGTTTACAAGGAACACGAATATTTATGGATTACCCAAGTGTTTCAGGTACACAAAATGTTTTAATGGCCGCAACTCTTGCTAAAGGAGATACCACTATTGTAAATGCGGCTACTGAACCGGAAGTGATATTTTTAGGTAATTTACTAACTCAGATGGGTGCTGTCATTAGCGGAACAGGTACTCAAGTGATAAAAATACATGGTGTAGAAAAGCTCAATGGATGTGAAATTTCTTTACCATCAGATCGTATCGAAGCTGGAACATTTGCAATTGCTGCAGCTTTGACCGCTGGAAATGTCACAATTAAAAATGCCCCAGTTGAACATTTAGACTCTTTGTTTTCAAAATTAATAGAGTGTGGTGCTAACTTAAAAATAAATGAGAAAGAAATAACAGTTTCGAGGGATAAAGCTTTGCTACCTGTTAATTTTCAATCCTTGCCGTATCCAGGTATGCCAACTGATTTGCAGGCACCGATGGCTACATTATTAACACAAGCTTCTGGAGTTTCAATTGTCCAAGAACGTGTTTTTGAGAATCGTATGCTTTACGTAAATGAACTACGAAAAATGGGTGCAGATATAGTTATAGCAGGAACATCTGCCATAATTTCTGGACCCGTAACTTTGTCTGGTGCTAAGGTTACCGCTTTAGATGTGCGTGCAGGTGCAGCAGTACTCTTGGCCGCCCTATCTGCCACAGGTACATCAGTGATTACAGAAATCCAGCATCTGGACAGAAAATATGACAGCTTGCAGTCTAAATTTGAAACACTAGGTGCAAAGATGGAGCGTTCATAATGGCCTTATTTTCAGCTGTACGTGCGGGTATTGATTTAGGAACTGTAAACTTCCTCGTTTGCGAAAAAGGACGGGGTCTTGTTATAAACCAACCCTCGGTAGTAGCTATTCATAATAGAGATGATTCTGTAGTGGCTGTTGGGGATGAGGCTTTAGAACTGGAAGGCCGAACTCCAGGCGCATTAAAGGTTTTGTATCCACTACAGGGTGGAGCTATCGCTGACTATAGAATGACTACAGCTATGTTGTCGCATTTCATCAACAGTTTACGTGGTAATTTCAATTTAGTTCGTCCAGAAATTGTCATTACAGTCCCAGCGGGAGTCACGACTGTTGAACAACGTGCAGTTCGTGATGCCTGTGAGCAAGCAGGAGCAAGAAGACCAACTCACCTGATACCTGAGCCATTAGCTGCTGCATTGGGATCAGATGTACCTGTGGATTTACCAAGAGGAAGCATGATTGTAAATATTGGAGGCGGTCGTACAGAAGCTGCAGTTATTTCTCTTTACGGCATCGTGGCTAGCGAATCAGTTAGAATTGCAGGAAAACAAATTGATGAGGCAATCCAAGCTTACGTTAGACGAAAGTACAAGCTTTCCATAGGAATTCGCACTGCAGAAGAAGTGAAAATTGCGATAGGTAGTGCTTTACCGGATATATCTCCTATGCAGCAAGCAGTTCGTGGCAGAGATACTGTAAGTGGTCTACCTAAAACAATTACAATGAGTAGTACCGAAATTGCAACGGCAATAGAAGAGCCTCTTTCAGCGATTGCTCAAACTGTGAAAAATGCATTATCGAGAACTCCACCAGAATTAGCTGCAGATATTCTCGATCGAGGCATTGTCTTAACTGGAGGTGGAGCACTTTTACGCAATATTGAAAAATTACTAACCCAAGCTACTGAAGTACCCTGCTATATTACGGACTCCCCATTAGAGTGTGCTGCTATTGGAGCAGAGAAAGCCTTGGATGATATAGATATCATCGAACGAAGCTTGCCAACTGAAGAGGAAATGTTAATCGATCTCTTTCCGCAAGCTCGAATGGATTAGTGTTACTTCAAAAGTTCTGCGAAAGCTTTACATAAAATCTCGTCATCATTGTCATCGATCGTTCTCGGGTCAATTAAAACTAAATCATTCTCAATACGTGTGATGATTGGAACCGTGAAGGAACGGAAAGCAGAAGTTAATTTTTCTGCACCGTTAGTGGATTTAATTGCGACACACCAAGTCGGAAGTCCTATATCCGGTAATGCTCCTCCCCCAATCATAGTTTGTGAATTCACTAGCGTAGCTTGTGTACCAATAATAGAAGCCCAGCGCGAAGCCTTCGCCTTTAATTGTTCAGGTTTTAATGAAATCATTTTCCATATAGGAATTTCTTCTTCTGCAAGTTGCTCAACATAACTAAGTAGAGTGGCATTTAAAGCAGCGGTCGCTGTTTTATCTAGACGTAATGCCCGTGCCAATGGATGTTCTCTTAACACTTTTATGAGATCTTTTTTCCCAACAATGATTCCAGACTGCGGACCTCCAATTAATTTATCACCGCTGAAAAAGGCTAGATCGACTCCAGCATCTAAACTTTCCTTAATTGTTGGTTCATGCGGTAGACCAAATTTTTCAGTTTCTAGCAAGCAGCCGCTNCCTAAATCATCTAGTAATAAAATATTTGCNTTTTNAGATAAGTTTGATAGCTCACTCAGTTTAGGCTTTGCCGTAAAACCTACAATTTTAAAATTTGATTGGTGAATTCTTAATATTGCAGCAGTATTTTCTTCGTTAATTGCTTTCGCGTAATCATCTACATACGTTCTATTTGTCGTACCTACTTCAATNATTTGTGCATTACTTTGCTCCAAAATATCAGGTATGCGTACACCTCCACCTATTTCTACAGCTTCACCACGTGAAACAAGTACTTCTTTTCCGTTAGCAAAGACACTAAGCAAGGTAAATAATGCACTCGCATTATTGTTGACCACTAAACAGTCTTCAGCACCTGTTAAGGCGGTAAGTAGTTCGCGAGTTTGATCAAGTCGACTCCCCCTAGATCCTCGCTCAAGGTCATATTCAAGTTCGCTATAAGAACTGGCTTCCCACATCGCAATTTTTGCACGCTCACTTAAAGGGGACCGACCTATATTTGTTTGGATAAGAACACCACTACCATTGATTAGTCGCCTTGGTTTAGCGTCTCGAAGTAAACTTAATTTCTCCTCTACTTTAAGAGCGATAGCGTCGACATTTGGAACAGAATTCCCTTGCAAAACATCATTTCTAACTGTTGCTAGAACTTCACGGGAAATTTGTACTAATAAAGAATGTGTGGCTGTAATTTGCACACTAGCGCTGAGGCAGGATATAAGTAAATCAACTGAAGGTAGTGATCGTAAGTTTGGTTTTTGTTTTGTCATTTTCGTTCTTTCGAATGTGTATAAGCTAGAGCGGTTACAATCAGTGTATATTTGAGGAGTAAAAGAGTGAACCTCCGTATTCCAGGTCCGACCCCGTGTCCACCCGATGTACTTGCTGCTGTGGCTCAACCCATGATAAATCACAGGGGCCCAGAATTTGCAAATGTGCTTACTACTGCTTCAGAAGGATTGAAGTGGGTTTTCGGTACTTCATCTGAAGTTTTTACTCTTACGGCATCAGGAACGGGAGGGTTAGAGGCTGCGATCGTTAATGTTTTAAGTCCCGGTGATCCTGTCTTATCTATTTCAATCGGATCTTTTGGCGAAAGATTTGCAAATATTGCAAAATCATATGGAGCAAATGTCGACACATATTCAGTTGAATGGGGTAAAGCTGCCGATCCTACTGAAGTAGCAGCAAGATTAGAATCTAACCCTAATTACAAAGCAATATTGGTCACTCATAATGAAACCTCTACCGGAGTTACAAATCCACTCAAGGAAATTGCAGAAGTAGCCAAACCATATGATTGTTTGGTAATAGTAGATGCCGTAAGTAGCCTTTCATCAATACCTTGCCCAGTGGAAGAGTGGGGATTAGATGTTGTGATAAGTGGTTCACAAAAAGGTTGGATGTCCCCTCCTGGACTTGCTTTTGTTTGGTTAAGCGAAAAAGCATGGTTAGCAAATGAAAGTGCCACGATGCCTAGGTTTTATTTCGATTTAGCACGTGCTAAAAATTCTCTAGAAAAAGGGCAAACCCCATGGACTCCTGCGTTATCTGTCTTTTTTGCTCTGGAGCATGCATTCGGCCTTATGCGAGAAGAGGGCCTTGAATCAATTTATGAACGACATAGAAAAGCCGGGGAATTGACGCGGTCAATAGCCATAAAAAATGGACTAGAATTGTTTGCTGATAACGACTATGCATCTAATACAGTTACAGCAATTAAGTGGCCAGAGAATGTCGATGGCAAAAAAATTTCAAGCCTTGCTCGAGATAAATTTAATGTTGTGATAGGTGGAGGGCAAGCAAAACTGCAGGGCAAAATTTTTCGAATCGGGCATTTAGGTCATTTTGAACTAAAGGAAATTGAAGACGCGGTACTGACTGTTGTAAATCTTTTAGAAAATTCAACCGAGGGTTAATTTTGACAACTTCTGAGTCTTTTAAAGTTTTGATCGCAGATAAAATAGCGTCTGAAGGAATTGATTTAGTTCGAACTGTCGCTGATGTAGATATTGTACTTGAACAATCAGAGGAAGAATTGTGCAAGATAATAGAAAATTATGATGCACTGATTGTTAGAAGTGCTACACAAGTAAGTGATGTAGTAATTAATGCAGGGAAAAAATTAAAGGTAATTGGCCGGGCAGGAACTGGAGTGGATAACATCGCTTTAACTGCAGCTACTGAGCATGGAATTGTTGTAGTTAATGCACCTCAAGGCAACACCATTGCTGCAGCAGAACATACTGTTGCATTAATGCTTTCTTTAGCCAGACATGTCCCTCAAGCCGATAAGTCACTAAAGCAAGGTAAGTGGGAACGTACAAATTTTGTGGGTGCTGAACTACGTGGAAGAACATTAGGGCTGATAGGTTTTGGCCCTGTTGGTGCAGCTGTTGCACGTCGTGCCATTGGCTTAGAAATGGCAGTTTTAGCAAATGATCCATTCGTTCCAGCTGAACGATTACATGCTTTAGGGGTTGAATCAGCCTCATTGGTAGATGTATTGAAGAAAAGTGACTTTATTAGTTTGCATATTCCTTTGACGGCGCAGACAAAAGGAATGATTAGTGATGACCAAATTCAACTTATGAAACCTGGGGTTAAGATAATTAATGCAGCACGTGGTGGAATACTAGATGAAGAAGCATTACTTCGAGGGATTGACAATGGACATGTTTCAGGTGCAGCACTGGATGTTTTTACAAAAGAGCCACCTCGAGCCGATTCAAAATTACTCGAGAAATCACAAATAATAGTTACTCCCCACTTAGGTGCCTCTACCCAAGAAGCCCAGGAAAGGGTATCAGTTGATGTTGCGAAACAAATTATTGATATCTTAGAAGGTAAACCTCCTACTTATCCGGTAAATTCACCGCTAGTAGCTCCAGAGGTTATGGCGGAACTTGGACCATACATGGAAGTGGCAGATTTATTAGGAAGCTTGGCTTCGCAGCTTGTAAATGATCAATTGACATCAATTCAATTGGATATTTCAGGTGAAATTGCTGAACAGGGAATTACATTACTGAAAAGCTCAGCTATCAAAGGTTTACTTCGCCCCATAAGTGAAGATAGCGTAACTCTAGTAAATGCGGCCTTGGCTGCTGAAAAACATGGTTGGGTTATTGAAGAGCACCTTTATGCTTCAAATGAAATATTTCATAATTTAATAGGGCTAACAGTCGAAACTAAAACTCAAAAAATAGCATTAAACGGAGCAGTTAGCCATTTAAGTTCAAAACTTGTTTCAATTAATGAATTAGAAATAGATGTGACGATCCAGAGAGGTGATACTTTACTTATTTGTGAGAATGAAGATAAGCCAGGGATGATAGGTAGCTTAGGAACAGCACTAGCGGCATGTGATATCAATATTTCGAATATGCAGGTTGCACGTCAGGAACCAAGAACAAATGCTACGATGATTGTTGTAGTTGATGATTCACCGAGTACCGAAGAACTAAGCAATTTATCTGCTACAGACGGGATTGAAAGTATTACTCTCGTTCATCTCTAATTAATGGATAAAATAGTAATCCTGAACCTAATTTAGGGTGGAAATATGTTGATTTTTGAGGAAGTCTTTCGCCCAGATCTGCAATTTTAAAAACCTCATCCAATGTGACAGGGTTTAAAATAAATCCAGTAGAATTATTTTCCGATACTTCTGACGACACTTCCTCAGCGAGGTGCGTATAGGTAACAGCACCATCCTTAATATCATCATCACTGAAACCCCAAAGCATATTAAGAACCCCATACCTTAAGATATTTGATTGTGTTTTAAGCCAGGCATCACTTTTATCTAAATTGACCTCTTTG
>JAKUNN010000056.1 GCA_022451885.1 Dehalococcoidia bacterium
CTTTTTGGAGTTTATGAACTCACCAATCTACAGCGCGAACACCAAATTATGAAAGCACAAGATGACAAATTTCTTTGTCCCCAAAGTCGCTTTGCAGGATTCCCGGATGAGCTAATGGAAGACGCATCGAAAAATGGAATTGTTAATCTCTTGGCTTATGGAAAGGAATCTGGATACACAATTTTCGAAAGTGCCGACCATAAACAGCTAATGCACATTGGACACTCCGAATACAATGCTAGTCGATTAGCTTATGAAGCAGAGCGCGATCAAGGAAACCCAAATATCCCACCTATCTCCAATTTTGACTTTTCAAATCCAGTAAATGTTTGGAGAATGCATCGAAACAATTTCTTTCAGCAGTGGCTTCATTTCTGCTATACAAAAATTAGTCTTTAACTAGGTAAAACAACCTATCTTTGCTACTGTTTTTCCATGGACTGGCAAATTATCGGAATTGTAGCTGTTGTATTTTTTATTTTCCTACTTTTCATTACCACGAAAAAATAGCTTTTTAAATATTCAAGGTAATTACTTTCTCCTACGACGCGCAAAAACCCCACCTACTATCACGCCTAGTACAAACAACAAAATCAGGAAAATAAATTCGCTCAAATCAACAACCCTTATTCATAAGTCCGCCACCTTTATAAAAAATAGCCTTAGCGAAAATTGGGTTCTCGCTTCTCTAGAAAAGCCTGGACCGCCTCCCTGTGTTCTGCGCTTTCACGAGCAATGCCGAGTGCTTCACCTTCTAGGCGCATCACTTTTCCAAAATCTGGCTCAACAGTGTTTTTCGCAAAAAGTTCTTTCGCTTGTATCAATTGTGCGGTTGGATTTGCCGCAATACTTTCAGCTACTTCAAGAACTCTTTCAAAAAATGAACTCTCCGGTATTACTTCAGTTACGAGCCCGATCCTTAAAGCTTCTTCGGCTTCAATATCACGTGCAGTCATACAAGCTTCCACTGCACGACCTAACCCAATTAATCGCGGTAATAGTGCAGTACTACCTAATTCAGGCAACAATCCTACACGCACAAACCTAAAACTAAAACGTACATTTTCACAAGCAAGGCGCAGATCATACGGAAGAACTTGCGTTGCCCCAATCCCCACTGCATAGCCATGTACTGCAGCAATAAGAGGCTTACTACGGGTACAAAAATCAATCCAGTTTTCCTCCTCAGTACTCCGTTCTACTGGGGTCCACTCGCGCTCACCTGCAAGATCTTGAGACCATCCGCTGATATCTGCTCCTGCACAAAATGCTCTCCCATTTCCAGTCGTAACAATTGCTCCGACTGCAGGATCGTTATTAAAGGTTTCAATAGCGTTCCGTACCTCTCCACCCATTTCAGCATTCCATGCATTCAATTTCTCCGGTCTATTCAGTCGAACAACTCCAACATTCCCGATATTTTCAACTTCAATAAATTCGTAAACCATTTAACCTCCAACAAGATATTTATAAGACACCAAATATTTATAAGACACCAGATCTCAATACCGTATCCTCACATTACTCATTCTTATAAGTTTTGGGACATAATTAGAAGCAGAGAGGAATATATGTCACGTCTCCCCCCATTAAACCCATCACAATTAACTCCGGAACAAGAGAAAACTTATCAATCATTAACAGCAGGACCGCGCGGAAAAAACATTGTGGACGAAAAAGGAACACTTACAGGTCCTTTTAATGCAATGCTTTATTCACCACAAATTGGTAATACACTTCAAGAGTTAGGAGCTCAATTACGATTCCATTCAGAACTACCACCAAACTTACTTGAACTAGCAATTATTACAATCGGGGCACATTGGAAAGCCCAGTTTGAGTTCTGGATACACTCAAAACTTGCAAAAGAAGCAGGAATTACTGAAGACGTTATTAACGCAATTAAAAGTTTTCAAACTCCCAATCTCAAGAATGAAGAGAAAATAATTTATGATTTCTGTCAAGAAATGTTAGATAGGAAACGAATTTCCACAAACAATTATGAAAAGGCTTTAGAACTCCTAGGAGAAAAAGGGGTACTAGAACTAGTGGCGCTGCTTGGCTACTATTCGACAATTTCCATTTTGCTCAATACTTTCGATATTTCTATCCCTTCTACTGAAAAAGCACCTTTCGACGAACCATAAAGCTTTTTCAAAAGAATTACTGAGCGATAAGAGGCTTCTCATAAGCTGCTCGAATGGCTTTCAGTCGGGCTTCAACTGGGGCCTTACTCTCAAGTGAAGTCACGATATATGGCTCATTATTCAAAATTCCTTGCAAAACCATTTCACCAACTAGCTTTGGATCAATTCCTTCAGAGACAACCTGATCGCTATTACGGTAACTCGAACTCCCAATTTTATCTTTTGAATCGGTCGGTTCAATTTGCGGCCCTCCATGAATTTCAGGCCGATTACGCTCAGCATGAACAATTCCAGTAGCCACTGCACCTGGACACAGCACGCTGACACCTATCTCACTATCTGCAAGATCTCCCCGCAAATGTTCAGACAAACCCACTACTGCATATTTTGAAGCGGAATATGAGGAAAGACCACGTGAAGGAAATAACCCACAATGAGACGCTGTATTAACAATGTGCCCCCCCTGACCACTCTCAATCATTAATGGTAAGAAACTAATGACGCCATTAATCACACCATCGAGATTCACGCCCATAACCCAAGACCAATCACCTTCTGTCAAAAGAGCGATATCTTTAAATGTCACGACTCCTGCGTTATTAAACAGCACTGTAGGTACACCCAACTCCTGTACGACCACACTCGCTAAATGTTGTACTTCCTCCCGATTTGAAACATCAGTCTTAACAACGACAGCTTTTCTACCTAATGCGCGAACCATTTCAGCTGTTTGTTGTGCACCATTAATATCAACATCTGCAATTGCAATATCCATCCCAACTTCAGCCAACCGTAGGCTTGTGCCACGCCCAATACCACTACCAGCTCCTGTAATAACTGCAACTTTATTATTTAGATCTTTCATTTAACTCTCCGTCAAAGAATTTACCACCGTTAACCTAATAACTGTATTTTCGTTTTATTTAGTATGGAAACCAACTCAGACAAGCTAGCTTTTGCCGTATGCATTGTCGTGGCAGTAGCTGCACTGTTACTCATTGTTTTCTAGCTTTATTTTTGATCCCGCAAAGGAATGTCAAAAATCTGTGAACTTTTTAGCGTCACTTTGGGTAAGACTATTACTAATTACAGCCACTTTAGGACTAGCTTACGCAATCTCACAAATTTCCTGGTAACCTCAAAAAATGCGCCTTAAATCTAATTTAATAATTCTTCTTCTCGGGGCACTTTTTGCAATCCTTTATTTCATTCTCCGTTAAAGTTAATATGGTCAGGAGTTTTTATGAGTATCTTCCGTTCAGCTTGGAATTGTTGTGATGGCAAAGCTCTTGATATCGCATGCGGAGTAGCTTTTGTTGCTGGTATCGTTTTGCTGGCCCTTGAGCTCGCAGGTGTTTGTCTTCTTACCTGCTAACTAATCACCTCGCAAAAAATAACTTACTATCAAATAAATAAGGATCGCCGCACTTATTATCCAACCACGCCCTATTTTTGGCTTTGGACGACTTTGGCCAGATCCAACATCAGGAGTACCTACTTCGTCCTGTATCTCATAATTCGAATCAGAAATTTGGTAAGGATCTTCCGTATCAGTACTCACACCCAAACTATTACGAATTTTAACCTCTCCCCATAGGTCAGCCTCAAGATCTATAACCTCATCACCACGACTCAATTCAGCAGTGGTTGCAGTTTCATCTTCTATCTCCCAACCTTCTTGTCTTAATCGAGTTATTTCTTCTTCTAAAGTACTCATGTCTACTCCTACCACTAACTATCCCATTATCTTGCACACCAATAATAAACTCTAAATAGACTTAAGGACTAAGCATTTATGGTATAAATCTCCTATCTAAAAAAACTAGGAGACCTTATGCCATATCTACTTGTTCGACTTCAATGTGCAGTTGGAAAAACACAGCAATTTAATGAAGTTATGTCACATTTTGTTCCAATCCTCGAAGATAAAGGTTGGATCCTTCGCGGAGCCTTTACAAATAGCATAGGACGGCTAAACAAATGCTATGACCTTTGGGAAATGCCGGATGCAAACCATGTAAGTTCCGTATTGCAATTAGCTGCTCAGGAACCTGAATTCCTCGAATGGGGAGCAAAACTCACTGACTGTTTAGAGGAAGAAGAACTTGAATTCATGGATGAACTTCCCTACTCGTTGGAAGCTCGACGTAGACGTGGGGAAATCGATTAGTCTGATTCTTTCCTAGAAGAGAACGTCGTAGTTGCTTCAAATTCCTCTTGCAATCTGAGCCAAATATAACCGCTTAAATTTCTTGGTTGGATAACCGTAGCAATTTTGTGTTTCACAGCTTCATAGGGGAAATCATCCGAAGATTTTTTTCTACCAAAAACATCACGTGGGAAATCCTGTGGATTTTGGTTTTGGATAAAAGTGTTAAGAGCCAAGTAATGGTTAATAGTAGCCACCACATTGTCGAGCAACATACTGTAGGAAGCCTTCCACTCTGTTTCAGCTGAAGAAACAAACCTAGAAGCAAGACGTAACACAGGCCATTCATACTGACCTTGCCCTTGGAAATGAGAAAAATTCTTTATTAGCTTTTCTGCATTCTTATATTTGGCTGCTATCACTTCCTCCTCAAGATCGCTCAACCCTTGCAAAGGATTAGGAACTGGCACTAAACAACGCTCAGCTTCGATAAGATTAATGGATTCTGGATCCAAGCCGTTTCGTTTAAACACATCAAGAACTTGGAGGACCCACCATACATGCCTTGCTTCCTCCAGCAATTCATCGATTCTAAAAAGCTGTAAACCAGTATTAGATAGTGGACCAAAATCATTAAGCCAAGAACTAATAAAAGATTCCTCTGAAACAACACCATTAACTAATTCGGCAAACCGTACCCCCAAAGTTTTTTGTAGATTCGGTACTTCATACTGCGGAAAATACTTAACTGTTCTCGCATATTTGGTTACCTGCCCACCTTTTACAACAGAACTTTCCCATTTTTGCCAAACCCAATCAGGGTTTATTTGTGATATCCACATTCCAAAATTGCCTGTCTTTCCTAACCTTAGGTCTTAAAGTATAAGTATACAAAGGAGAAAACCGTGTTTCGCCATATAGTTCTAATTAAGCTTAAACCTGATGCTCAAGAAAGTGACATCTCTACTTTTTTATCTAAACTGAAACCTATCAGTGAAGATCCAAATGCACACAACTATTTACTAGGAAAAAACTTTTATACCTCATTAGTAGAAAGCGATAACACCTCAACGCTTCAGGCTTCTGATAGTTGGGATATGGTTATTTCTTGCCAATTCAAGGATGCTGAAGGATTGAAAGCGTACATGGATTCACCTGAACATGCTCCTCCAGGCGCACTATTATCAGTCATTGCTGAAAACTTTTTAATACTGCAATATGAAGAACTCCTTTTAAGCCAACAGACGGCTAAAAATTTTATTTAGCCACTTTAAACGGATTGCCAATCCGACAGTTGAAGCGTAACGTGCATATATGGTTGATTTTGAAAACATTTTTCACATGGGCATCATTGTCCCCAATATCGAATCAGGTATGAAAGAGATTTCAAGCCGTTTTGGCGTTACGTGGGCTGAACCTGTCAAGCCAGCTACTGTGCCAATAGTACGTACTAAAGAGGGTATAGGTTCACTTTCTTCACGCTTCGTCTACTCCGCAGAAGGTCCGCTTTGGTTTGAGCTTATTGAAGCAGTACCGGGAACGGTTTGGGCTGCTCAGACATCAAACATTCACCACATCGGTGCATTTGTCGATGATATTGATGCGGAGGTAGAACGTCTTCTTGCTGAAGGTAACCAACTTGAGATGGAAAGTCTTGATGAAAACGGGAATCGTTCTAGTGCCTGCTATATCAATAGTGAATTGAATGTTCGCTTGGAAATATTCCCTAGTTCAGGAAGAGAAAACTTAATGAAAGCCGTCGGCATTAGCTGATTTCTTATCAGTAAGGGCTCCCCGAAAAAGCTGGATCGTATAAATCTTTTTCTTTCTCGATTTTTTCCTTAAGATACACGACTGTTTCTTCGTGGATCAGGCTGGTCACTCCAGCTGGCAACGAGCTTCCATTTTCATGCACTGCCTTGATCAAAGAGTCAACAATTCGGCGGTAACATAAATTTTCCTCTTCCAAGCTTGCAACCGTTAGATAAACTTCAGGTTTCCGCCATTGTTCTTGTAAAGCCTCTTCTATCTCTCTGCCCAAATCTACCCAAACCTCATCATCAGAATCAACAATCCGTTCTAACTGTCGCTTTAACAATTCTCGGACAACTTGATTGTCGTTAAACAATAACTCACCTTCTTTCTCAACACGTTCAGACAGGTGCAAAAGAAGTCCTTTGATACTGCGTAAATAGCTTGCAGCCCACTTTTGAGTAACATGCGGTGCAACACGCGTATCTAAAACCCATGACATACCATCAATTATCTCTTTTACACTTGGCCTCATGATTGTTTCCTTCTCCTACCAGTCATAACTGCAGCAGCTTCTTGAATATCCATCCCTATTACCCCAGCTAGAGAACTCTCCATTCTTTTAGAAGTCCCTAACCCCATATTTGCAAGTACGGGCCGTAAATCACGACCATCTAAGTAACCTTCTAAGGTGGAATTCAAGCAAACAATTGCTTTAAACGTCATCCATAATTCGCAAAATGCAAGG
>JAKUNN010000057.1 GCA_022451885.1 Dehalococcoidia bacterium
TTTTTACCGGTTCTATTTTTGATGTAGTCGCCCCCCGATATTTACCCGATCGCTCCTTCCATCTGGAGCTCTATAAGCCGATTTAGCTCAACTGCATATTCCATTGGTAGTTCTTTAACTATAGGTTCTACGAAACCATTAACTATCATTTTCGCAGCTTCATCTTCGGTCAAACCTCTTGACTGCAGATAGAAAAGTTGATCCTCACTTAATTTTGAGACGTAGGCTTCATGTTCAATTCCTACTTCAGGGGCATCTACTTCCATCGTTGGGTACGTGTCTGAGCGTGAGTCTTCATCAAGAAGGAGTGCGTCACAACGAACGCTTGCGCGAACATCATTGCAGCCTTCGTAAACCTTGAGCAATCCACGATAACTTGTACGTCCCCCATTTTTACTTAATGATTTTGATACAACGGACGAAGTAGTATGTGGTGCCATATGAACAATTTTTCCGCCAGCATCTTGATGTTGACCTGCTCCCGCAAAAGCGAGTGAAAGAATTTCACCATGGGCTCCGGGTTCCATCAAGAAGACACTTGGGAATTTGGTAGTTAGTTTGGATCCTAGGTTACCATCTACCCATTCCATTACAGCGTTTTCATAAGCTGCTGCTCGCTTTGTCACCAGGTTAAAAACATTGTTGGACCAGTTTTGGATGGTCGTATAGCGGACACGCGCATTTTTCTTCACAACGATTTCAACTACGGCGCTGTGAAGCGAATCACTGCTGTAGGTGGGAGCAGTACAACCTTCAACATAGTGTACTTGGCTACCTTCATCAGCAATGATTAATGTACGCTCAAATTGCCCCATATTTTCGGTGTTAATGCGGAAGTAAGCCTGTAAAGGTATATCGACCGTCACACCTTTCGGGACGTAAATGAATGATCCCCCCGACCAGACTGCGCTGTTCAAAGCCGAGTATTTGTTATCTCCAGGTGGGATGACTCGTCCGAAGTGTTCCTTAACGATATCTTCGTATTCTGCCAAGCCTTGATCCATACCAAGAAACACGACTCCGAGCTTCTCTAAGTCCTCTCGGATGTTGTGGTAAACAACTTCAGAATCGTACTGTGCCCCGACTCCAGCTAAGTATTTTTTCTCTGCTTCTGGAATCCCTAATTTGTCAAATGTATCACGTATGTAATCTGGCACATCATCCCAGTCTTTTTCGTCTCTATCTGTTGCACGTACATAGTAGTGGATGTTATCAAAATCTATAGTCTCTAATAATTCACTACCCCATGAAGGATTCTTTTTTTCCAAAAATAAATCAAGTGAACGGAGACGGAAATCAAGCATCCATTGGGGCTCGTTTTTCATTTTCGAAATCGTTTTTACAATTTCGGGAGTTAACCCTTTGTTTGCTTTGAAAAGTGCCTCTTCTTCATCATGGAAGCCCCATTCATAATCGTCATTTTTTATTGTTTCTGTTTTATTCGACATTTTAACCTATTCACCTGATATTTTAGCAGGTTCAAGAGCATCATACCCACTTTTTTCTAATTCTTCTGCTAACTCTGGGCCGCCGGTTTTAACTATTTTCCCATCAATCAATACATGAACAAATTGTGGCTTTATGTAATCTAGTAAACGCTGGTAGTGAGTAATCAGAAGCAATCCCATATCTGGGTTCATAATCGAATTGACGCCATCAGCTACGGTCCGCAAGGCATCAATATCAAGACCTGAATCTGTTTCATCGAGAACAGCAAGACTTGGTTTAAGCATGGCTAATTGTAGCATTTCTGTACGTTTTTTTTCGCCCCCACTAAAGCCATCATTAAGGTATCTACGTGCAAATTCCCGGTCCATACTTAATGAATCCATATGATTGAATAATTCTTCACGGAATTCTCTAATTGGGAGATCTTTTCCTCGTACTGCATTTACAGCTTGCCGTAAAAAGTTGACTACAGTAACGCCAGGAACCGCTACTGGATATTGAAATGCTAGAAACAAACCTAGGCGCGCCCGCTGGTCTGGGCTCATTGCCGTTATGGATTGCCCTTTGAAAAGAATATCTCCGTCCGTGATCTGGTAGCTAGGGTTTCCTGCAATTGTGTTAGCTAGTGTACTTTTTCCCGAACCATTAGGTCCCATAATTGCATGGATTTCCCCAGGATTAATTGTTAAGGAAAGGCCGTTTAAGATTTTAATTTCTCCAGTATTCGTATGAACTGACTGGATTTCTAACAGGTGTTCCATTTACCTACCTATCCCTATCGCCCTCGGGATGGGCTACTTAGTGTTTGATTGACACTATCAGTCTATCATAGCTCACGGTTATGCTTTTTTGATGCTTGATGAGAGGACGCCTTGTAAAATTTGTTCGGTAATTTCAAGTAATTCCCTATCTTTTTCGTTAATTTTTTTGTACTGCGAGACTGTAAAGCCACCGTATTTTTCAACTAAATACTGGTCATCGTCGATAATTACATCAGGCTGTGGTTGTACTTTTGGATTTTTGTCATGACAATCTATTACCCAATTGCTAAGACCATGTTGTTCAACGATACGTTGGCAGTAGGTTTTTCCCCCGGCTGACCAAACATGTACTTCGTTGCCTTGTTCGCTCAGCTTTTGCATAGAGATATGCGCGCCAGGGCGCAAAACACTGTAGTCCTTTGTGTTAAGGAGGAGCGTATGGTCTACATCAAAGAAAATATTCACTTAGGCATCAACTATTGTTAAGCCCCAAACGGGTCGATAGCGCCAAGTGCGGAGGCCTTTAATTGAGATATCAAATTTTTTGCAGAGTTTTTTTGTATTTTGCACATAGCCTGTTGGCACATAGAGTAACAATTCGCCCATTGAAGCATAGGGTTTCCAGATATTGATCGCAGTTTCCTCAGTTATGGAGTCTGCAGTTTCAATCTGTGCAATTAGTTGAAGCCAATTACCTGGACGACGTACAACTACTATGTCTGGATAAATTGCTTCGCCATTGATTTCACCAGCTGACATACGAGGATTTGGTTTATTTATGAAAGTCTCAAATGTTGGATGATTTTCATCTGGATAATTTAAGCGTTCGCCTGCAATTTCCTCTACTATTTTTTGATGACGTTGATTGCGAAGATATTCAACTGGCATAAATTTCGCCTCACTCAATAATGGCAAGCGTGTCGCCTTCGGCTACTTGCATGCCTTCTTTTACAGGTAGTTCTGTTATTTTACCGGAAGAGGACGCCTTAATTTCATTTTCCATTTTCATTGCCTCTAACAGTAGTATTACCTCGCCAGCTTCAATAGTATCTCCTTCGGCAAAGTTTACCTGTAGAATTTTTCCGGCGAGTTCAGATACAATGGCACCCTTCCTTGCGGCTGATGCTGTCTTTTTTTTGCCCCGTGTTGTTGGTGCACTTGGATTTGTAGTGGTTTTAGCAATTGATAGTCCTGTTTCAAATTCAATGACAAAAGGGCGGTGATCAACTTCAACTGTCATCCCTGACTTACGTTCATCTTCAGGAGGTAAAGCTACCCTGTATGCCACATCTCCAACTAGAACCGTTACAAATTCCTCTCCTTTTTCGATACTCACTAGAAATTCGTGGCCGTCCACATTTATCGAGTCGCTTTTAAGTTCGACTTCATAATCTCTTGTTCCAATTGTAACTTTCGTCATACTTATCTCATCTGCCGCATACGCCCAAAGGAGCGCCATTGATTTCCTTGGATAATTTCTGAATTGCTTTCGGTATTTTGTGCTGCTGGCTCGCGTTCTTTTTCAGTTAATGCAGCTACTACTGCAGCTACAAGTTCCCTTTCTGGCCCCCCACCCTCACGACGCCACTCCATAAATTCTTTGGCTGGAGCCGGGAACATTACATAACTCAGAACATCTTCGGGGCTTTCAGCTAAATCTTCAATTTCTTTCGTTGCTTTTTCCATCTCGGGTTCAAGATCGTCAGCTGGTCTGTGTGTGATTGCGGTTTCATTATTAAGGATTTTCTCAAGAGTTTCTTTTGCAATTGGTGTTGCGGTTTTTCCATACATTCCAGCTGCCAAATTTCTTGTCTCTCGTGTTACATTTCCATACCTTTTCCCTGTCAAAACATTAAGTACTGCTTGTGTTCCCACTATTTGTGAACTTGGTGTTACTAGTGGTGGATAGCCTAAATCAGCTCGTACTTTTGCATTTTCATCCAAAACTTCTTGTAGACGATCTTCTGCGCCTTGGGCTCGTAATTGTCCAACCAAGTTCGAAATCATTCCACCAGGAACTTGGTGTCTTAGAACTCCTGTATCAATACCTAGCAGGTGACTCTCATGTTTCCAGTAACGTTTACGAATTTCTTTGAAGTAATCTGCTGTTGTTGATAAGTGTTCGAGCTCAAGGCCTGTAGATAACTCGGGGTCTTCATCGAGCGCAGCAACGAGTGTTTCGGTCGCTGGTTGTGATGTCCCGCCCGCTAGTGAACTTATCGCACAATCAATAACATCAGCTCCAGCTCTCACAGCCATCAAATAAGTCATTTCGGAGTAACCAGATGTGTCATGACAGTGTAATTGGAGAGGTATATCTGGGTGTGCGCTTTTTATTCTTGTAGTTAATTGTTCGGCGGCTATTGGGCTTAACAAACCTGCCATGTCTTTAATACAAAGGGAATCAGCTCCCATTTCGACTAGTTTATCGGCAAGTGTGCCAAAGCTTTCAACAGTGTGAACGGGACTGGTTGTATAACATAAGGTGCCTTGAACGTGCCCCCCAGCCTTCTGCACGGCTTCAAACGCAGTCTCAAGATTGCGTGTGTCATTTAAAGCATCAAATATACGGAAAATATCCATACCATTTTCAACTGCACGTTCGCAGAATTCGTAAATTACATCATCGGCATAATGGCGATAGCCCACTGCATTTTGCCCACGAAGCAACATTTGTGTAGGTGTTTTTTTAAGACGTGCTTTTACTTCTCGCAACCTAACCCAAGGATCTTCCTTGAGAAACCTCATTGCCGTATCAAAAGTTGCTCCACCCCAGCATTCAATACTGTGATAACCAGCCTCATCCATTTGCTCTAATGCAGGAATCATGTCTTCCGTACGCATTCGGGTCGCTAGCAGAGATTGATGTCCATCTCTAATTGCTGTTTCGGTGATATGAACCTTGCCCATCCGAACTAACCCTTTCCAACATGTAAAGAGGATGATTCATGCATGCTATACCAAGCTGCTCCTATATACCCAAAAAGCTCTAGGCTGTGAACATTTTTTATTGTGTTAGCCATTAAAGCGGGATATTCCCATGCTTTTTAGGCGGATTTCGATCAGCCTTATTTTGTAACATTTCTAGAGAGCGTATAATTTTTAATCTTGTTTCCCTAGGGTCGATTACGTCATCAAGAAATCCTCTCCCTGCAGGAATATATGGGTTTCCAAATTTCTCTTTGTATTCAGCTACAAGTTCTGCGCGTTTTTTTTCTGGATCTTTTGCTTCTGCTAAGTCACGTCTATTGATTATAGAGATTGCTTGGTCTGGTCCCATAACAGCTAGCTCTGCTCCGGGCCAAGCAAAATTCATATCTCCACGTAGGTGTTTGCTGGACATGACTAAATATGCACCCCCATATGCTTTTCTAAGTACTATTGCAATTTTGGGAACCGTTGCTTCACTGTACGCAAAAAGTAGCTTTGCTCCGTGTGTAATGATGCCATTATGTTCTTGACTGCTTCCAGGTAAGTATCCAGGGATATCAACTAAGGTAACTAACGGAATATTAAAGCAATCGCAAAAGCGGACAAATCGTGCAGCCTTGCGGCTAGCTTCCGTATCGAGTACTCCTGCGAGTTGCATTGGTTGATTACAGACAAAACCAACGGTTGTTCCCATAATCCTTCCTAATCCGACCACTATATTTTGAGCATAGTTTTCGTGTACCTCTAGAAAGTCTCCGTCATCGATAAGACGATAGATAACTTCACGTACGTCATAAGGGCGGTTTGGTTCGTCAGGAATTATGCTAAGTAGCTCTTCATTTGCAGCTTCATCGGGTTCTAATCCAGGAATTAATGGCGCATCTTCTGCATTGTTTGAGGGTAGGAATGATAGTAACCGTCGTACTTCGGCTAATGTTTCTCGTTCTCCTTCGATTGCGAAGTGTGCTACTCCTGATTGTCTAGCGTGTGCATCTGCCCCGCCTAACTCCTCATGCGTAATTTCTTCGCCTGTGACAGAACGAATTACATCTGGTCCCGTGATATACATCTGACCTATCCCGTCAGTCATGAAAATGAAATCAGTAATTGCGGGGCTGTAAACTGCACCACCAGCACAGGGGCCCATGATTACGCTAATTTGGGGTATTACTCCACTGGCCAAAGTATTCATTGCAAACATTTCACCAAAACCCCGAAGGCTTTCTGGGCCATCTTGAATTCTTGCCCCTCCCGAGTCTTGTATACCTACTATCGGAGCTCCCGTCATCATGGCTAGGTCCATAACTTTCAGAATTTTTTCTGCTACTGCTTCACTTAGAGAACCTCCTAGGACAGTAAAGTCATAGGAAAAAAGATAAACGGGACGCCCGTCGACATGTCCCCCGCCTGTGCCTACTGCTACGGGGCCACGTT
>JAKUNN010000058.1 GCA_022451885.1 Dehalococcoidia bacterium
CACCTTGCATATACACTGCCTTACTGACGTTCTTCACATTGAAACGATCGACTCCTCCATCAGGGCGAGAGAAGTGAATAATCATGTTATCCAGTCTTGGCCAGCCATCTACCCAGTTCATTTCTGGTACTTCGACACCGGTATATGACCAACCTTCTTTACCTGAATCATATCGATAATCAACCCAACTATGAATTTGTCCGGTTTCTTGCCCACCAGTTCCAGCACTGCTAATTGTACCGTCAGGGCTGACGAGGAAGGAGTAGTAGAGCAGACGGTCTTGAAAACGTGCGACAACCCATGTACGCATACCCGCACGCAAACCTCTGCGCCCTCCAGTTAACGGTGGTGCTCCGAAAGGATTTGGTTTTTCTCCCATACCAGTATTTCCAGTTCCCCAGGAGTGGTCTCTCGCACCGGCCCATCCGTCGGCAACATCGAATTTCCATTCTCTATCTCCAACTTTGAGCGAACCTGACAGATCGCCGGCTTGAATGTAGTTCGAACGTTCCACAACAAGTCGCCCGTCAGCATAGAAACGTGTTCCTGGTGCTTCGTCGTAGGGAGGTGACACACCTTCCCATAAAATATCAAACGAGATGCCATGAGGATTTTCGTCACATGTCAAACGATATTTACGATGACCATCGATAATATCTTTTCCAAATGGTCCAACGGTTATACCATCGATATCTGGTCTTAGTCGGCGACTTGCCCGTAGATTATATTGTTTTCCATCATCTGTCGTAGCCATTGCATAGGCATCAATTACGTTGGTATTCGCATATACACGTATGGCAGTGATTAAATTAACTTCACCGTTAGGGTCCCCAATGCAATCCCAGTAGCCATCACTCCAGCCGGGATCAGAGCTTAAGATAGTGTTGAATGTATCTAACGTTTGGTGTCTTGGCCATTCATCTAAATTAGTTAAAACACGTTGATCTGCCATTTGGTTTCCTCAAAATATATGGATTTCTTCGTAAGCATAGAGGTTTATAGTTATCACTTAACGTATTACCTAATTCCTACTAAGCCACACGATTCTAGACTAAAAAACTGAGTTTTGTCCGAAATTTTCTAAGAAACCAGAGTCTCACGCTGAAATAAATACAGAAAGAATGAAGACCGCAAGTATTAGGAGCTCACTGGTTTTATAAAGTGCTTTCAAACACCCTAAGTCATCAGGCCTCCATCGACAGTGAGATCTACTCCACTAACATATGATGCTTCATCTGATACCAAAAAAGTAACGACACTAGCTATTTCTTCTGCTGTACCTAGGCGTCCAAGTGCGGGCCCTCCTCTAGTTGGTCCTGCTGGAGGTGGATCTGCCATTTGGTCAGCTTCATCTGCTCTCGATTCAGCTGCTTCTGCGGCTGCTTGACGCATCATAGGCGTGTCTATTACTCCTGGATTGATTGCATTTACTCGAATTCCGTTCGGTCCGTACATTCGTGCTAATGATCGTGTAAATTGTGTGACACCTGCTTTTGATGCTCCGTAGAGTGCTTGCGCGGGTCCTCCAGCCTTTGCAGATATTGAGGATGTGTTAACAATTGCCCCTCCGCCTCTTTCGATTATTTTTGGTATTGCAAATCTACATCCAAGGAAGACCCCTCGTAGGTTTACTCGCATCATTTCATCCCACTTCTCAATTGGATCATTGATTATGTTGTACCAAAAATGTATACCTGCATTGTTATGCATAATATCTAGACCACCAAATTCTTGGATCGTTAGCGATATAACATTTTCCCAATCTTCTTCACTGCCAGAATCTGCGAGCACAAAGCGTGCTTCTCCACCACCTGTTTGTATTGAATCAGCTACAGCTTGTCCGGCCTCAGAATTTATATCTGTCAGGACAACACGGGCACCCTCAGCTGCCCATCTTTTTGCAACGGCTTCACCCATCCCCATACCGCCTCCAGTAACAATACCTACTTTGTTTTCCAGCAACATAACTAATCTCCATCCATTTTTGACTACTATAACGGTTAACCTTTTATCCAGAAAAGGTACTTAGTTAGATAAATAAAAAGTAACCCCTCCGACCTGTTGAGGTGAAACATAAGAACCATGCCCTGCTAGTTTTTTAAGGTCATCCTTATTTTCAGTATCCAGCATCTTCTTTAGATGCTTGCTTAGTTCTCCTTCAGTGATGTTTTTTAAACCAATATGGTGGAGTCCCTCACCATTTAATTGTATGAAATCATATACATCGCCTTTCTTGTCCATGGGCGAAATTATTTCAAAATATAATTCACTATTGGGCATTTTTAGTTTGCACCCTTTGATGTTTAAAGCTGTTTCTTCCCAGTTTTCTGTTTCCTGGAATCCAAAAATTTTTTTATGCCAATTAATTTGTTTATTCAGATCTTTTGATAATAAACAGACATGATCGATGCCTGTCTCACTTCTTGAATTTTTGGAAGTATTGGCTTCTTCTTGTTTTCTGGATTGATTTAGAGGTTCAAAAAGTTGCCAGAGTACACCACCGCTATCACGTGGATGGATATACGTCATTTTCCAAACACCATCTTCTGAAATGCCACCAAAGGGTTGGAGTTCTAGTTGTTGCATCTCTTCGACAGCTTTATTTATTGATGGAACTTCAAGCGTTATATGATGTAATCCTGGACCACGCTCGTTCAAAAATTTGGCTACAAAACTTTGGGGTGAGCTTGGTTGAAGAATTTCCCATTGAAGAGAAGAATTAGGGATTTTTGAAACACAGCCACTGAAAGGGGTTGTGGGTGTAGCAGGGAATTCACGAATAAATTCAAAATTAAACAATTGTCCCATTAACACTGATTGAGTTTTCCAGTCAGGGACAGCCATGCTGATGTGGTCGACATGTTTGATAACAATCATTTTGCGGCCTTATTTTTTTCTATTTCTATATTAAGTTATCAGACTCGCTATTTGATGGGTTTACATATTGGGTTTGTCTTGCCTAGGATCGTCTATGCCTTTGAAGCGAGCAACTATTCTTGCAAATCCACACGCTCGTCGTGCTCGTCATTTTGATCCGGAATCCGCACTTAAATATCTGAGAGAGCAGGGATACGAAGCGAGATATGAAGCGCCCGCAGGTGTAGAGGCTTTAACAAAAAGTGCAAAACAAGTTGCTGAGCGGGAAGACGAAATACTTTTTGTGTTTGGTGGTGACGGTACACTGCGTTTGGTAGCTGGTGCGATTGTCGGTTCAAAAACTGCTCTAGCTGCTTTAGCCGGTGGTACCACAAATGTTTGGGTAAGGGAGACAAACATTCCTTTTGATGGCCATAAGGCAATACAAAAGCATTTAGATGGACAACAGGTAAAAATTGATTTGGGCCGTGTCAATGGTGAACCATTCATGCTAATGGTTGGAATTGGGTGGGATGCAGAAATCGCATCTCATGTTTCAGCGGGATTAAAAAGACGGCTTGGAGTTGCCGCTTATGTACTTTATGGAATACCTCTAGTTCCAAGCCTTAGAACTTCTCAAATTGAATGGTCAACTGCTGAAGAAAATTTTTCTGAACAAACCGCGATTCTTATTGTTTCCAATACTCGTTCCTATGGAGGAGTAGTTTCTTTTACGCCTAAAGCCAATGCAGCTGATGGCCTTTTTGATATTTGTACTCTGAATCCGCGAGGCTTAAAAGATGTTGTAAGTCTTAGTGTGGCTTTACTTAGAAGTAAGCTTCCTAAAGATGAGCGTGTCGTGCGAGGCAGTGCAAGCCGGATACAAATCCATAGTGCTGGACACTGGATTCAAGTTGATGGTGATGTAATAGGACAAACACCTGCAACGATTGAAATTGAACGAAGTGCATTACTAGTAAGTGTTCCGGGGGGTGAGCTTCCCGATATCGTTCGCAAACAAGTTAGCTGATTTTTCCTTTCGATACTTTAAATTCTTTGTTGGCGAAAGTCCTTAAGGTTTGTAAATGTTCTTCATTTGTTGTAGTGATTATCGTTTGGGGGAAATTTTTCAAATGTTCAATTACACTTTCTCGCCTCTGTGCGTCGAGTTCACTTAAAACATCGTCAAGCAAAATAACAGGTTCGTCTCCCGTGTTTTGGCGTAAATAGTTGGATTCTGCCAGTCTTAAGGAAAGTGCCGCAGTTCTTAATTGTGCACGTGATGCAAATGCTCCTGCTGGAAGATTACCGATCCTTATTTCTACGTCGTCACGATGAGGGCCGACTTGAGTCGTACCGGTTTCGATTTCTTTTTTCTGTAATCTTTCTTTCGCTTCTAGTAAACAATTCGCCCATTGATCAGGGTCGGTGGTTCCTTTTGGTATTGGCATTGTTCCAATTGCAGGACGGTATTTAACGGATACTTCTTCATATTGATCGCTTAATTGACGCATATACTCATTGACAGATGCCTGAATTCCTATGAGGGCATTTTTCCGGGCATCAAACAGTATGCCTCCTACATGCGCAAGTTCATGGTCCCAAAATCCTAATTCAGATATGTCACTTTTGCCGATTTGGACTTGTTTGAGGAGTCGGTTCCTTCTTTGTAATACCATTTGATAACGTTGCATAGCACGTAAGTATCCTCGATCTACCTGCGAAATCATCATATCTAGATATCTGCGACGAATAATTGGTGGACCAGCAAGAATATCTATGTCTAAAGTTGTAAAAAGTACCGACGATAGCTGACCTACCGCATCACTAACCCGTTTTTCTAGTCCATTGATACGTACACGTTTACCTGATCGTTGCTTCCCTTTTCCCTGTCCTACAATTGCCAGCTCAACAAGGAGATGGCCCGCTGACCTTTCAACTGTACCCGCCAGCCTAGCTACGGGTGTATCACTCTCTAGAATGGCATGATTTACCAAATCAGCATCACTACTAGCACGACTTGAACGCATTGTTGAGAGCATATAAATACCTTCGAGCAGATTGCTCTTTCCTTGAGCATTTTTGCCTACGACAAGTGTTAACCCTTGTTCAAGTTCAATGGAGGCGTTTTTATAATTTCGGAAATTTGCCAAGGTTAATGATGTTATATGCATACTGTTGTTGGTAAGTATATCTCAGCAGTCAAAAGTGGTTTTAGAGATGAGCAAATATCGTGATGATTTCGCAATCAGTCCGTTATCGTTATAATCTTAATAAAATAGTAATGTGGGTTAGCAGATGAAGGTTCAAGTACTGCAAGAAAATCTCCAGCGTGGCCTTGCAACGGTAAGTAGGGCGGTTCCTTCACAGACTTCTCTACCTATTGCTGCAAATGTTCTTATTGGTACTGATGGAGGGCGATTAAAATTGTCAGCAACTGATTTGGATATTTCGATTAGTGCATGGATAGGTGCACGTGTTGATAGCGAAGGAGCGACAACAATACCGGCACGTCTGTTGAATGATTTTGTTGCTCAACTTCCAGCAGAAACTACAAATATTGAATTACCTGATGGGGAACGCCAGGTTCGTCTCGAGTGTGCACAGCATGAGGCAACCATAAACATCATGAATGCAGATGATTTTCCAGTAATAGAATCATTGGATGAGGGTGTTAGTATCGATCCTGATGCAAGTGCTTTAAAGCATGCTATTGATCGTGTTGAGTTTGCTGCAGCCAGTGATGATACGCGTCCAGTTCTGACTGGAGTGAGTTTTAAAACTAACGGCGACACACTTACCTTAGCTGCTGCTGATGGCTTTCGGCTTGCGGTGGCAGATGTAGATTTAGCAACTGCACCAACAGAGCCACTGGATATTATTGTTCCTGCCCGTGCGTTGCGTGAGCTTTCCAGACTAATGGGCGACTCAGACGATGCTTTTACAATTCGTGTAAATAGTGAAAAAACAAAGATTCTTTTCGGTCGTGCAGATTTTGAAATTGTTGCCCAATTAGTTCAAGGCACTTTTCCAAATTACCAACAATTAATACCGAGTGAATGGGCAACACGCACTATCGTAGATGCTGATCAATTTAGTCGTTCAGCTCGGATTGCTGCTGTCTTGGCTCGCGATGGCAGTGGCATTGTTCGTGTTCAAATTACGCCTCAAGGAGATAGTTCCGGGAAGTTAGTAATTAGTGCTCGTGCTGATGAAATTGGTGATAACCAAAATGAAATTGAGGCACAGGTGGAGGGGGAATCTTCTAAAATAGCGTTTAATAGTCGATATTTAAAGGATGTTTTGGATGCTCTTTCTGGAGATATTGCTTTAGAGACTACTAGTCCTTCAAGTCAAGGTGTTTTTCGTTCGGTAAAAGATAGCAGTTACCTTCATGTTGTAATGCCGA
>JAKUNN010000059.1 GCA_022451885.1 Dehalococcoidia bacterium
CTCAAATTTCCTACGCCCACTGCGGATTGAGACCGAACTGTCTCACGACGTTCTGAACCCAGCTCGCGTGCCGCTTTCACCGGCGAACAGACGGACCCTTGGGACCTTCTTCAGCCCCAGGATGCGGCGAGCCGACATCGAGGTGCCAAACCACTCCGTCGATATGAACTCTTGGGAGTGATTAGCCTGTTATCCCCGGGGTAGCTTTTATCCGTTAAGCCACGGCCCTTCCACTCGGAACCGTGGGATCACTTTGCCCGACTTTCGTCTCTGCTCGACTTGTAGGTCTCACAGTCAAGCTCCCTTATGCCAATGCACTCTATAGGTGGTTTCCATTCACCCTGAGGGAACCTTTGGACGCCTCCGTTACTCTTTAGGAGGCGGCCGCCCCAGTCAAACTGCCCACCTGACAGGGTCCCCGATTAAATCGGGTTAGGGCCAAAATCATAAAAGAGCGGTATTTCAAGGTCGACTCAGCCTTGACTGGCGTCAAAGCTTCATAGTCTCCCGCCTATCCTACACATTCATAACCCTAGTCCACTGCCAAGCTACAGTAAAGCTCCACGGGGTCTTTTTGTCCTGCAGCGGGTAACCGGCATCTTTACCGGTCCTGCAATTTCACCGAGTCCTTCGTTGAGACAACGCTCAGATCGTTACGCCATTCGTGCGGGTCGGAACTTACCCGACAAGGGATTTCGCTACCTTAGGACCGTTATAGTTACGGCCGCCGTTCACTGGGGCTTCGGTTCAGAGCTTCGCTTCCGCAAGCGGAAGCTAACCCTTCCCCATAACCTTCCAGCACTGGGCAGGCGTCAGCCCCTATACATCTACTTTCGTATTAGCAGAGACCTGTGTTTTTGGTAAACAGTCGCCTGAGCCTATTCACTGCGACCCGAAAGAGCTCATATCAGCGTGTGATAATCACTCCACGGGCACTCTTTCTCCCGAAGTTACAGAGCTAGTTTGTCGAATTCCTTAACGAAGGTTCTCTCGAACACCTTGGGGCATTTACCCCTACCCACCTGTGTCGGTTTGCGGTACGGTCACCTATATGTCTAGCAACGAGGCTTTTCCTGACGGCATAGGATCAATATAATTCAACAGGGCTTGCGCCCTATAGTTTTCACTTCCCTCAATTCTTAACGACGAAACGGATTTGCCTGTCTCGCCATGACCTTCAGAAGCAAACGCACCATGTCCATAGGCGCGCTATATCTACCTTTCCGTGTCCCCCCTTTGCCTTAAAACGAAATATCGGTGGTACGGGAATTTTGACCCGTTGTCCATCGCCTTTGCTTTGCGCTACGGCTTAGGCCCGACTTACCCTACGTCGAACAACGTTGCGTAGGAAACCTTGGGTTTTCGGTGTCATGGATTCTCACCATGATTGACGCTACTCATGCCGGCATTCTCACTTCCCAACGCTCCACCCAGACTCACATCTGAGCTTCAGTGCATTGGCAACGCTCCGCTACCTTCTCCGATTAATCGGAGAATCGCGGCTTCGGTGATAGTCTTAGCCCCGTTAAATTTTCGGTGCGGGAACCCTCGACTAGTAAGCTGTTACGCACTCTTTAAAGGATGGCTGCTTCTAAGCCAACCTGCTAGCTGTTTTGGCGTTCCTACTTCCTTTCCCACTTAGACTATACTTAGGGACCTTAGCCTGCGATCTGGGCTGTTTCCCTCTCGACAATGGAGCTTATCCCCCACTGTCTCACTGCCAATAATTATCTTGAGGCATTCGTGGTTTGGTTGAGTTTAGTAAGCTAATGCCCCCTAGCCCATCCAGTGCCCTACCTCCCCAAGACTTTATTAACGCTGTACCTAAATACATTTCGCGGAGAACCAGCTATTTCCAGGTTCGTTTGGCATTTCACCCCTACCCACAGTTCATCCCAGCACTTTGCACCGTACACGGGTTCGGTCCTCCATCTCGATATTATCGAGGCTTCAACCTGACCATGGGTAGCTCACCTGGTTTCGGGTCTAATCCAGACAACACATCAGACATAAATGAAATCCAACATGCGAATCTGCGTCAAAATTCTTCTTATTTTCATCCGAAAATGAAAACTTGAATCATCAATCCACTTCATCGAAAATTGAACTTCGCCCAATTCGCGCCCTGTTCGGACTCGCTTTCGCTACGGCTCCAAGACTTATGTCTCTTAACCTAGCTGCCTAAATTAACTCGCCGGCTCATTCTTCAATAGGCACGCGGTCACCGATCGAAATCGGCTCCCACGGCTTGTAAGTTTACGGTTTCAGGTCTATTTCACTCCCCTCTCGGGGTACTTTTCACCTTTCCCTCACAGTACTTGTTCACTATCGGTAGCCAAAAGTATTTAGCATTGGAGGGTGGTCCCCCCAGCTTCCCACAGGATTTCACGTGTCCCGTGGTACTCAACAACATCGCCAGAAGTCTAACATTTTTCGCTTACAGGACTATCACCTTCTATGGTCGTTCTTTCCAGACGCATTCAGCTAAATGAAAGATTTTTTACTTCTTGCCTTATCTAAGGTTCAGGCAGGCGAGTGTTACAACCCCGATATTACATAGGACCTCACTCCACTAAGCAATATCGGTTTGTGCTCTTCCCATTTCGTTCGCCACTACTAAGGGAATCTCTGGTAGATTTCTTTTCCTCGGGATACTTAGATGTTTCAGTTCTCCCGCTTACCTTCCGCTATGCGGATATTACGGCACAACCCGTAATAAGTTTCCTAATTCGGGGACCCCCGGCTAAGCTTGTCAGACAGCTCACCGAGGCTTATCGCAGTCTTACCGCGCCCTTCTTCGGCTTTTGGCTCCAAGGCATCCACCGTAAACTCTTATTATCTTGACCCACATTAAGGCCAAATTATTATCTAACCATTAATGTGGCATCAGGCCAAGTTTTATATCGTCATATATAAAACTAAGCCTATTCATTACTCGATTAAATTTTTAATGTACAAAACGCATGCGGATATGTCTTTAGTTAATTGTGAACTCAAAAAACAATTCCCACAACGTTTAGATGAAAAGGAAATTATATTTGATTAAAATACGGTAGTCAATACTTCAGTAACGAAATTTAATCAGTCGACCAATTTAAAATTCAAACCCATATTTAAAACGAACAATTAGCATATAATTACTAGTAAACATATATCGATTATATAAGTATCAAATGTTAACTAATCAAATTAATCAAATAGTTTCTCCTATCGTAATTCTGGCTGATGACCTAACTGGTGCTTTGGATTCAAGTTGCACTTTCCCCACTAAGGGTTACAGAACCATAGTGCACTGTGATTTATCAGGAAATATTGAAACTTTCAAAAGAGACATAGAAACGAACGACATCCAAGTCTCAGTATTAAATACCGAAACGAGACATTCAACGAAGAAAAAAATCGAATCTATATATAAACACGTATTTTTAAAGTACAAATGGCTTTTTGAAAACTCCCTTCTTTTCAAAAAGGTAGATTCTACGGCAAGAGGTAATATAGGATTCGAAATCAGTGTGATTCTAAACAAAATGAATATCCCATATGCATTTGTATGTCTCCCATATCCTGAATTAAAACGAATTCAAACCATGGGAATAATCAAAGCTGAAGGATATCCAGTCGACCACACGAAAAACAACACTACATTGCCTTTAGATATCAAGTACCAGACTGAAAAATTGCTAGAAATACAATCAGGATTAACAACGGAACTGATAACTCAAAAACATATTTCTAAAGGTGAAAAACACTTGCTAGCAAGGTTAAATTCAATTATTGAGTCCGGTGCAAAAATCATTTGCTTCGATTCATCCACTAGACAAGATTTAAATCAAATATACAATACAGTAAGAAAATATTTCCCTGAAGGTCTTTTAGTAGGTTCAGCAGGGTTAGCTAAGTCAATATCAGAATACACAGAGAAAATCCCATCCAACCACAGAGAGTTTGATATTCAGCAAAAATCATTCGCTTTAATGAGCTTAAGCTCTCACAAAACAACAAAAACTCACTTCTCAAAATTATCAAATTCCAAACAAATTTCGAAAACTTCAATAAATACCAACGCTCTTTTATCAGATTCCTCTTTTGGTCAAGAATATAACCGAATAGCTGCATTTATTGAAGATGCCATATCGTCAAAACAAAATATTGCTATCAATCAATATACCGAATCATCGATAGAAACAAAGCATAAAAGTTTCACCTCCAAAAGATTACATTTATTTCTATCAAGAGTTTCAGCTAAATTAATATCTTACGGTTTTTACAAAACTTTTATACTAATAGGGGGAGATACTGCACAAACAGTTTTACAATCAGCTTCCATACAAAAAATAGATGTTATAGAAGAAATACTTCCAGGAACTGTAATAAGCTTACCTTTTGACAAAAACCATAATCAATTCAACATCATAACGAAGTCTGGCGGATTTGGAGATGAAAACCAAATTTGCAAATTAATTTCAAAATTACTCTAAATTAATTTTTGTTACCAACAAAGTAAAAATCATTTCATCGCTTTTCTGAAACGCTCAATTGCATTTTTGGTGCTACCAATATACATCTCGGGTGCATCTTTATTATGCTGTACTTTTAGGCACACAAAAACTGGACCTTTTGCGTTATTAATTTCATTTAATTCGTTTACAAAATGCTCCAAATCATCGAAAGTGTAAGCAGATGCATATCCCGATTTCAACGCAATTCCAGCTAAATCTACAGTTTCACCACCGGGTATAGGTTGTCCCCCAGTTGTGAAATAAACTCCGTCTTGAAACACAAAATGGCAAAAGTTTTCAGGTTTCTGATCTGCAATTGTAATTAAACTGCCTAAATTCATCAAAATGGAACCGTCACCATCCAAAACCCAAACTTTTTCTTGAGGTTTTGCCAAAGCTAACCCCAACCCTAGAGATGAAGCCTTGCCCATCGCACCAAATATAGGCAAATCTTTTTCAGGGTTATCAGATACCATTTCCCAATAACGATTAGGCGTCATCGTACCGACAACAATTTCATCCTTGCGCTTAGTGTTCAATGCTTTTATCACATCAAATGCAGGTATCATAATTATTTCGCCCCAACAAATAAACTAGTTCGGCCCATTGTATCTTATATCCTCAGGCAATACATCGGTTATGCCAGATGCCAACAAAACTCTTTGAACCAAAAACTCCACAACTTCGTCCAAACTTTTCGGCTTCAAATAGAACGCTGGTTGAGGTGGCATTATATTAGCACCCATGCTTGCCAACTTTGACAGGTTTTCTAAATGAAGCTGACTTAAAGGAGTTTCTCTGGGCATTATTGTTATTGGCCTCCTTTCTTTAAAACAAACGTCAGCAGCCCTTCGCAGTAAATTATCCGATAACCCGGTAGCAAGTGCAGCAACTGTAGCCATTGAACACGGAACAATTACCATACCTCTTATAGGGTAAGTCCCACTTGCCATTGGCGCCTGAATATCACCAATTTGATAATTCTTAACTTTGCCAGTTTG
>JAKUNN010000006.1 GCA_022451885.1 Dehalococcoidia bacterium
AGCGGTACATATGGTTTTTCTTACCCTACTTCAGGAGCCTTTGCCGCAGCTTTCATGTCTGGAATTGGCTCCAATATGACTTTCTCAGGTGGTACGATTGATCAGCCTGCAAAGCCTATTGCTCGTGCTTATCATGGGAATTGGGGTGCTGGTCCGCAGATGTTTGATGATTCAGATGTTTGGATGTTGGTTGGTGCAAATCCTATTGTTTCCATGTGGGGTGGCATTCCCCAATACAATCCAGCGCGACGACTACACGAAGCAAAGAAAAGAGGCCTTAAGCTAGTAGTCATTGACCCACGGCGGACGGAAGTTGCAGAAAAAGCTGACCTTTTCCTGCAAGTTAAACCTGGAGAAGACCCTACGTTGCTTGCGGGTATTTTACGTGTGATCTTCCAAGAGAACCTTGTTGACGGAGACTTCTTATCTGCGCATGTGGTAGGTGTCGAAGAGCTTAGAAATGCTGTTGACCCTTATACGTTGGATTATGTTGAAGAACGTACTGGAGTTCCAGGAAGACTTGTGGAAGAAGCTGCAAAAATTTTTGGTTCAGGTAAAAAAGGTTCTATAACTTCAGGTACAGGGCCTGATTTTTCCCCTCACCCAAATGTCACTGAGTATCTTATCAATGGCATAAATACAGTTTGTGGCCGTTGGGTACGTGAAGGTGAGAAGATTCCTAATCCACCAGTATTGCGGCAACCGAAGGAATATCATGCGCAAGCGTATGAGGAAGATACTGACTGGGATGCTCGTGAAAAGATGAGAATACGTGATTTACCCATAACGAATATTGGACCTCCTACAAGTGCTCTCGCTGAAGAAATCCTTTTGCCAGGTCCTGGTCAAATAAAGGCACTTATTTGTATAGGTTCCAATCCAATGGCTGCATGGCCTGATCAGCTTCGAACATATGATGCTTTGCGTTCACTTGACCTTCTCGTATGTTTAGACATCAAAATGTCTGCAACGGCAAAAATGGCTAATTACATTATTGCGCCCAAGCTTTCCTTTGAACGTGAAGACACAACTTTTCCTAACGAATCCTTGTCAGGAGTTTTTGGTTTTGCTCAGGGTTATCCGGTTCCGTATGCACAATATGGACCCAAATTGATAGACCCCCCAGTTGAATCTGATGTGATTGAGGAGTGGGAATTTTTTTGGGGTATTGCCAATCATATGCGTGTACCGCTCCAAACTGCGTGGGGCTCAATTGATATCGACAAAAAACCTACTTCTGCCGAGTTAATGGAAGTAATGTTTCAAAATTCACAAATTTCCTTGGATGAGGTAAAAAAATATCCACATGGACATATTTTTGACGAGGTAGAAACAGTTGCCTTACCACGAGAAAGAAGCTCCAAAGATCGGTTAAATGTAGGGCATCCTGAAATACTTTCTGAAATAGAAGCAATTCGAGAAGAAGAATTCTTTGAGGGGGCAAGTTATGAATCGAATAGTGAATATACACATCGTTTGATCAGTAGACGTATGCTTGAATCTTATAATTCATCAGGTCGTGATATCCCCAAGCTTATGAAAAAGTATAAAGATATGGGTAATCCTGCTTACATGAATCCGCTAGATCTTAAGGGGTTAGGGTTGGAGCCAGGGGAGCTGGTTGAAATTAGCTCAGAGCGTTCTTCTATTTATGCTGTTGTACAAGCAGGTGATGATGTTCGAAGTGGTTCAATTTCAATGGCACATGCGTGGGGTGATGCACCATCAGAAGATGATCGAGTTCGGGAAATTGGTGCAAGTACAGGGCGGCTGTCGGATACGACTCGAGGATTTGATCCTATTACGGGAATTCCATTAATGAGCGCAATTCCTGTAAATATTAAACGTGTTCCCTAAGTTGAATATTTACATGCTATTTTAGTTTCGGGAGTTTGCAAAAAACGGATGTCAAAAGCAGATATTGAATCAATTAATTTCCTTGATCCTTCAACGCAAAGTTGCCCGTATGAAGCATACAAAACGTTAAGGGATGAATGCCCTGTCTATAAAATACCGGAAGTCGGTTCGTACATGATTACCAGATATGATGATGCGCGAACCATTCTTACCAATCCGAAGACCTTTTCTAGCACATTTCCTCCTCAGGATCGGCCCCTGAGTGAGGGCATGAAAAAGCACGCGGATATCCTAAATGTCTATGGCTTAGGAAGAACAGGTACTTTACAGCGCCTAGATCCACCAATGCATACTACGTACCGGAAGTTGTTGAATAAAGCTTTTACTGCAAAAAGAATGCGAGAAATACAGCCCTATATTGATAAAGTTGTAAATGATCTGATTGATAAATTTATCGATGGCGGAAGTTGTGAATTTGTTAATGAATTTGCTGTTCCAATTCCATGCACAATCATTGCCGATCAGCTTGGCGTTTCACGTGAGTATTTGCCGAAACTGAAAGTTTGGTCAGATGCAATGCTTCTTCCTGCAAGCATGATGGCAACTGCTGAGGAAATGGAGGAAGCTGCTCTTCTTGAAGTGGAAGCACAACATTATTTTGCCGAAGTCTTTGAGGAGAAGAGGCATAACCCGACTGATGACATTATTTCTGAATTAGTAAACTTAGACTTTGAAGGTGAAAGAAAGCTGACCGATCCTGAATTGCAGGATTTGATGCACCAACTTTTAACTGGTGGGAATGAAACAACTACGAGTTCTATTTCACACGGTATGTGGTTATTGATTCAGCATCCTGAGCAGATGAAGAAGCTTCTAAATAATTTGGAGTTGGTTCCCAATTTCGTAGAAGAAACGTTACGTTATGAAACGCCAGTTCAGAGTCTAAATAGAGCGACGACTGAAGATGTAGAGATCAGAGGATTCAAAATACCGAAGGCGAATAGTGTGATGGTTCGATATGGGGCATTGAATCGGGATGAAGATGTTTTTGAGAACCCAGAGGTTTTTGATATTGAGCGGGAAAATGCTGCTAGGCATATGGCATTTGGTGCTGGTGCGCATCACTGTATCGGAGCAATGCTAGCCAGGGCAGAAATGGAAACTGCATTCAGGTGTTTTTTCTCAAGGATAAAAAATGTCGAGTTAGAAAAACCTTTGGCAGAAGTGCCTCATCATCCGAGTATTTGGCTTCGTCAGTTGAAGGAACTTCCAATTACTTTTACAAAAATTTAAATCTGCTCTTATATTGCGCCACTTTCTTTCATAACAGTGAGGTCGTCCCAGTTGTAGCCTAATGAAAGTAAAATTTCTTCGGTGTGGAACCCTAATTCTGTGCCGCCTCCCTGAATGCGAGGGGGTGTTTTGTTCATACGAACCGGAGGACCTGGCACGCGCATCCTACCCAGATTAGGGGTTTCAATATCTTGTAAATAGCCGTTAGCCCAAAGCTGTTCATGTTCTACGAGATCGTGATAGCTCATCACTATTGAATTTGGTACGTCAGCATCAGTTAAAATTCTTGCCCAGTACGTAGCTGGCTTCTTTAAGAAAGCCTCTTCAAGCAAACTTACTAGGGCTTTTTTGTTATCTGCTCTTCCGAAGGGATCTCTAAAACGTTTGTCGTTGGAGAGAGTTGTAAGTTCCATTGCAGAGCACATATTTTCCCAAAATCGCTGAGTGGTTGCCGCTATAGCAATATAGCCTTCATCTGAGCAGCGATAGTGAGTGTAGGTTGCCATTCTCCGTGGTTCAAAGCCAATTTGTTGTCCTGTTCGTAAATAACGAGTAATTGGCATAGCTTGAAGTGCTGTCATAGCACCAATTAGTGATACGTCTATATGTTGACCGATTCCAAAATTTGCGCGTGCAACCAGGGCAGAGGTTATACCAAAGGCTAGGAGCATAGCACCGATTTGGTCGGCAAAGCCGCCAATTAAGGCTTGCGGTATTTCAGTTGGACCACCACCTTGCTCAACCATAACTCCGCTAAAAGCCTGTCCGATATGATCGAATCCTGGCCGATTTCCCCAAGGTCCATTTCTGCCGAAAGATGATCCAGAGGCCAGAATTATATCTTGACGTAGATTGACAAGATCATCGTATCCAAGTTGCCATTTCTCCATTGTTCCAGGTCGAAAATTTTCAACTATAACATCGCAACTTGGTATTAGTTTGTATACTGCTTCTCTTGCAGATTCGTGATGTAGATCTAACGTAATGCTTTTTTTCCCTCTATTATGGGCTTCAAAATAGGCTGAAAAACCATCTTTTTGTAGTCCTGTTGCACGTCCAGGTTCTCCCCCAGGTTCTTCAACCTTTATGATCTCTGCTCCCATGTCAGAAAGCAGGACTGTTGCAAAAGGTCCCTGTTGGTAGCGAGTGAAGTCAAGAATTCTAATTCCCTCAAGTGCAGATTGACTTAAAGGGGCATTTTGGTCTTTATGGTTTAGTGCTTCAGTCATGGCTACTCCAGTAACTTACATTTTTTTAAAAAGTGATAATCAATTGTAGCCTTCTGTGAAGGGGATAACACGATTTTTCAGTGAAGATGCATTATTTTGTTTGCTCGTTAACTTATTTAACAAAGTTACGTTTTACTTTATGTGGGGTCGGAGTAGATTGATATGCCTGCTTTACAAGAAGCACCCCCAGCTAATTGCCCTAAGTGTAATGGGCGCATAGTAGTAGAACGAGATTGGCATGGTACTTATGGAAGCTGCATCACGTGTGGCTATATGCATGAGGTTCTTACTAAGCCCCCAGTTGATGTTGTTGCAGAAGAGGCAGCAATGCCAGTACGTCTTCGCCGTCGACAGCCGTCGCATGGCAAGCTTCGTCTTTAATTAAAAATTATTTATCAAGGATTCTGGCGCCTAGTCAGAGGCATTTGTTGTGCTATCTGGTGGCTGGCTGTTAGTGTCGCGGCGTCGAGAAATAATCATTGGTGCAGCTTGCTGCAGTACAGGGCGTTCCCATGCACAAAATGGACAAATCGGCCATTCATTTGCTAAAGGCTTTTTGCAAGTTGGGCAGGGTTCTTTAAGCTGCTCTGTACAATTTGGGCAGCGTAAATAATCTTCTCTCACTTGTTGTTGGCAGCTAGGACAAATTAGCTTTGCTTGTAGGTCCTGCAGTAAAGTTTCTTCCTCTAGCGTGCGATCATATACAGTAGCTAACGTTTCCCTGGGGCGGAGCATCAAGTAAATCCAATAACCAAGCATGAAGGTGACCAAAACTAGAATCACGCATATGAACTGAAGAATCGGATCCTTTGTTCTTTGACGAATATCTCTAAAAGTCCAAAAAACCAGTGAAGCCCAAAGAATAGCAACATAAATAATTCCCGCGATTAGAAGAATACGTAGCGATGCTTCCCACGATCCCCCGGGCCAAGTTTGGAGCATCGTTGCACTGAAATTGCTATTTAGCATTGAGAGATTATAGCATCGTCAGTTTCTAGCTCGGTTAGTTTCGCTGATAAATGCTACAATCGTGCGCCATGAATTTTTCTGTAGCAGATCTTAATGCAGAACAGTTAGCTGCTATACAGTTTGAGCAAGGTGCCCAATTAGTTGTCGCTGGGCCTGGAAGTGGCAAAACTCGAGTGATTACTCATCGGCTTGCTTGGCTAGCGGAAAGTGGCCTTGTACAGCCTTGGCATATGTTAGCTGTCACGTTTACTAATAAAGCAGCGCGGGAGATGCGGGAGCGAGTTGAAGGACTGTTAGGGGACAAAGCTGCTGGGCTACAAATAGGAACTTTTCATGCGATGTGCGCGCGGTGGTTATCAATGTATGGTGAGGCAATTGATATCCCAGCAAATTATGCTATATACGATGCTGAAGATCAGTTGGCTCTTATGAAGAGAGTCGTCGAGAATCTGAATCTTGATCCTAAAAGATTTGCACGTCCAGTTCTTTCAACTGTTTCACGTGCAAAAAATGATGCGCTTACTCCAGAAAAATTTAAAAAAAGGGTCGAAGAGGATTCCTCATCAAGTTATTTTCAAGAAGTCACAATACGTGCTTATAGTGATTACCAGAATGCACTTAGACAAGTCCCAGCTTTAGATTTCGATGACTTGTTAGTGGAGACTGATAGGCTCTTAGGAGAAGATTTAATAACTCGAGATCGTCTCGCAGGTAGATATCAGCATGTGTTAGTCGATGAGTTTCAAGACACTAACAGTTTGCAGTATCGTATTGCTCGTTCCCTGGCAAGTATTCATAGGAATATTTGCGTCGTTGGTGACCCAGATCAAACTATCTATTCGTGGAGGTCTGCTGATCCTCAGAACCTAAACACTTTTCTCACAGATTTCCCTGACGCAAAGACAGTTTTACTTAATCAGAATTATCGTTCTACGCAACCAATTCTGGATGCTGCATCGAATTTGATTCAACACAATAAAAATCGTGTCGCACGAAAACTTTGGACTAATCGTTCTGGTGGAGACCCAATTGGGCTTTATGTCGCGGGTAATGATGATGACGAAGGGGTTTTTGTTGCAAAAGAGATTCAAAGATTGTTGACCGATGAGGACAAGACGTTGTCCGATATAGCAGTTCTCTATCGTACCAATGCACAGTCGCGGGCATTTGAAGAAGCTTTAAATCGGTTCAGGATTCCATATCGTATTGTTGGAGGTATCCGTTTTTACCAGAGACGTGAAATAAAAGACCTTATTGCTTATTTAAGGGTTATTCATAATGTTTTAGACGAAGCAGCACTTCTCAGAATTATAAATGTTCCGTCTCGTGGTATTGGTAGGACAACAATTGACCGTCTCCGGCGAATTGCTGAGGGAAGCGAAATTTCACTCTGGGATGCATGCGAATTAGTTGCAGATCACAAAACGAACGAAATCCCAGATCGTTCAATTCCAGCTGTTTTGCGATTTGTAAATCTTATAAGAGGTCTGCATGAGGGTGTGGCCGAGTTGGAACTTCCTGAATTACTAAAAAAGATTATTGATGATTCGAATTACGTGAATGTTCTAAATGAAAAAGCTGCACCAGAGTTGGAAGATCAACTTGATAATTTACAAGAACTTTTTGGAGTTCTTACTGCTTATAGCGAAAGGTCTGAGGAAATTTTTTCTGACGATCCTGAACTCGAGGTGACCGGTACCCCGCTTACTCAATTTTTGAATGATGTTGCTTTAGTTGCAGATGCGGATGAAATAGAAAGCGAAACTTCAGCTATTACTCTAATGACTTTACATACCGCGAAGGGGTTGGAGTACGGAACAGTTTTTATTGTTGGTATGGAAGAAGGGTTGTTGCCACACTCTCGTTCTATAGAGGCCGGTGATGCTGCATCTATAGAAGAGGAAAGACGCCTTGCTTACGTTGGGTTAACTCGAGCAAAAGATCTTTTGTATCTCACTTATGCTAGTTATCGGTATCGTCAATTTAATGGTGGCCAACCTTCACGTTTCCTAGAGGAGATTGATTTTTCACTTTTAAAGCAAGTAAATAGCGTGCGGTTACCGGTTTCTTCAATAGATTTAGAACCTGCTGATACGAAAAAAGATATAGAGAGTGAAAAAATAAGTGAGCTTTGGAAACCTGGAGATCGGGTTCGCCACCCTAATTTTGGATCTGGTGTGGTGGTTGAAGTTAGAGAACGTCGCGATGATATTGAGGTTGCTGTGGCCTTTGAGAGCAAAGGGGTACGTCGATTATTGCAGTCTTATGCTCCTTTAGAAGCCGATCCTAATTAGAAGTTTCACGTTTTGGAACCATCACTTTCCGCACAAAAGTGAGTACTGTTTCATCACGTTGATTGTAGCCTCGTGTTGAGACCGTTACGATCCCACGGTCGGGCCGAGAGCTTGATTCCACCTTATCTGTGACTGTTGTCTCTGCGTAGACAGTGTCGCCATGAAATGTTGGTGCTACATGTTTAAGGGATTCAATTTCCAGGTTAGCTATGGCTTTCCCAGAAATTTCACTTACTGTCATACCAAAAATGATTGAATAAACCAGCGTTCCTACCACTACATTTTGTCCAAATTGTGTTTCATTTTCTGCGTAGTTCGTGTCTATATGTAAAGGGTGATGGTTCATTGTTTGCATGCAGTGAAGTACATCGTCATATTCAGTTATTGTTCTTCCTGGCCAATGTTTAAAAATATCTCCAATTGTAAATTCTTCATAAAAATTCCCAAAAGTTTCTTTGCCGTCATGTACAGTCATCAGCTTCTCCTCTATTTAGTTTGAGAAATTAGATTTGGTATTCGCGCAGTAGATTCCGAGCAATCACTAATTTTTGGATATCGCTGGTTCCTTCAGCGATCACCATTACGGGTGCATCTCGATAATAACGCTCGAGTGGTAATTCATTGCTATAACCGACTCCGCCATGTATACGCATTGCTTCTAGGACAACTTCTTGTGCAACTTCTGTAGCGTATAGTTTTGCCATTCCTGCGTCTAAGTCAGTTCTTTGTCCAGCATCTTTTTTTCTTGCTGCATCGAAAGTTAATAGGCGTGCGGCACGAATCTTTGTAGCCATTTCGGCAAGGCGTAATTGTTGCGCTTGATGTTGTGCAATTGGTTTTCCGAAAGCTGTTCTCTGTTGAGCATAGTGAATGGAGTCTTCAAAAGCGGCTTGAGCTACGCCTACTCCACGAGAAGCAACGTTTATACGGCCAACCTCTAATGCGCTCATAACGTGTTGGAATCCGCTGCCCTCCGATCCCCCCAAGATATTTAAAGCGGGTACTCTAGCGTTTTCAAAAGATAATTCTGTTGTTTCAACTCCTTTATACCCCAATTTTTCTAATTTACGTCCTACCGTAAAGCCTTCTGTTCCTGCATCCACAAGGAAAGCACTAATTCCCTTATGAGGTGGAGTTGTGTCCATTTCGGTTTTAGTTAGTACGAGATAAACTCCTGCCCTTTGCCCATTTGTAACCCACATTTTTTGTCCGGAAATTAGGTAATCATCACCATCGCGCCGTGCCTGCGTCTTTATCGCTTGTGCATCAGAACCAGCATCAGGTTCCGTTATGCTCAAAGCTGCACGGATTTCGGGTTCAACCATTCGACGGAGGTAGTTTTCTTTTTGTTCTTCGGTTCCATAAGCATTGATAGCCCATGCAACCAAAACATGGGTATTTAGAACCCCAGCTAAACTCATCCAGCCTCGTGCCAATTCAATGCAAACACCTGCGTAGCATTCAAAACTTAAATCAAGGCCACCATATTGTTCGGGTATTTTAATTGCGAACAATCCCATTTCCGCCATTCCATTAACCAGTGGTTCTGGAAATTCATCAGCGTGTTCAAATTCACTCGCTACAGGGACGACTTCCTTATCTACCCAAACCCCAACATTATTCACTACTTCTTTGGCAATGGGGTCTAAAATGTCTGCGGCATGGTCTCTTGGCATAATTATGTAGTGCTTGGCTCAAACGTTTTTGTGTCAGGTTCCTTGGCGCCTACTAAAATTGCCATATTTCCGTCCGGATGTGCATTATCCATCATCAATTGGTGACATAAACCTGTTTCATCGAATTTAAATGTTCGGGAAAGACAAGGATCAATTTTTTGTGCGCGTACTAAATCATTGAATGCTGTCGCTTCATCATCATTTGCGAAGTGCGAACCTTGCAGTCGCTTTTGACGCATCCACAGATAACGTAAGTCAACATCTGCGTTATATCCAGAAGTTCCGGCACAAATAGCAACCATTCCTCCGGTAGAGCAGACGAACATAGAGGTGGGGATGGTATCTTCACCTGGGTGTTCAAATATGATTCGAGGATTTTTTCGTTCACCTAGCGCATCCCAAATTGCTTTGCCGAAAGAACGTGCTCCAGCCAAGAAGTTCCCCATTTCCTCGTTGTTTTCCCAGCCAGGAAGTCTACCCCAGTGTGAAAATTGTTTTCGATTGATATAGCCAGCAGCTCCCAGACTTTCACAGTAGGCTCCTTTTTCATCGTTTGAAACAACTGCAATTGCTTTTCCTCCTGCTAAGGCAACCAGTTGAATAGCCATGGAGCCTAAGCCACCTGCCCCTCCCCAAATTAAAACGACGTCATCTTCACGTACATTGTGTGGGCTCCAACTATGTAACATACGGTAAGCAGTCGCACCTACTAAAGTTGGTGCAGCAGCTTCTTCCCATGTCAGATGTTGAGCTTTTGGTAGGCATTGGTGAGCTTGCACTTTTGTAAATTGTGAAAAGGATCCCCAATTCGTTTCGTAACCCCAGATACGAAACGAAGGATCGAACATAGGATCTTCTCCCGCCAATACGGACGGGGCAGAAACATCCCATTCTCCACAGTGGACGATTACCTCGTCCCCAACTTTTACGTTTTTCACATTTTCACCAATGGCATAAACGATTCCTGATGCGTCGGAACCACCTATATGAAAATCTTCAGTCTCTCCAGCTTTTTGTCTTGAAGCTATTACGTCGACTGGGCTGCCTAATGAAGCCCAGACATTGTTGTAGTTGACGCCTGCAGCCATTACATAGACAAGAGCATCGTCTGGCCCTACTTCTGGAATAGGAATCAATTCAGTTTGAAAAGCATCCTTTGGTTCGCCATAACGTTCTTGTCGGATTAACTGGGCGTGCATCTTTTTCGGCACATGACCTATTGGTGGTGCTTCGCCGACAGGGAAGGATTCAGCCTTTTGATTTACCATTACACTCCTCACAGTGTGTCCTCAGTGTATCGATTGTACAACCTTGTTTTCACGTGTGGAATTATTAGAAAAATTCAGTGAAAATTGCTTATTTTTTTATTGTACAGCTCATATAGCAACAGAATTATGGATAACTTTGTATGATTTTGAGACTACATGCTATATTTCGTCGCCCTTTAGTGAAAATTTTGTAAACTATTGTAGGTAAATACGTGCTTCACGAATATGGTCATATTGCTGTACTAGTAATTATCGCTCTGGTCTTTCCGGCAGGGGCGCTTGTTCAGTCTTGGGTTTTTCAATTCGTTCGTGTACGTCCACGGGTAAGTTCTGACCCTGTCAAAGAAGATACATACGAGTGCGGAATGGTTACTCGTGGTTCTTCTCTCCCACAGTTCAATTTTGGCTTTTATGTTTTTGCTTTGTTGTTTTTGTTAATTGACGTAGAAATCGTTTTTCTTTTTCCTTGGACTCTTGTTTTTGAAGAAGCTGGTGCAGCGGGTCTTCTCAAAGTGGTCATTTTTCTTGCCACTTTTGTAGTTGGTGGCCTTTATGCTTGGCGAAAACGTTTATTGGAGTGGCGCTAATGTCTACTCGTTGGTGGTCTTCTACAGAATTTGCCGAGTTTTTATCTAAACTTGTACCTGATTCAATTTCTCGTGTTGAAGAAAATGCATGTTATCTGGTCCCTGAAAAGTTGGTGGAAGCAATGATGGCCTTAAGGGATGATGCTGATAGTAATTTTGTGCATCTTACCAATCTTTGTGCAGCAGATTATTGGGATAAGTTTGAAGTTATTTATCATATACAGTCCCTCGAAAAGAATTGTATAGCGTCAGTGAAGGTCGAAGTTTTAGATAGGGAAAATCCCGTTTTGCCGAGCGTAACTTCTGTTTGGCATGGTGCTTGGTTGCAAGAATGTGAAGCCTATGATTTATACGGTATCCGTTTTGAAAATCATCCTAATCTGACTAGAATTTTATTGTGGGAAGGGTACCCCGGTTGGCCTCTGAGAAAGGATTTCTTAACGATGCCAGGAGGTCTTCAGCCAGGGTTAAATGAATTTGCAGGAACCGCAGCTAAACCTGAACCACCGGTGCATACAGTCGAATGAGTGAAATAGTTAAAACCGAACCGTTTGTCATGAATATTGGGCCGCAACACCCTTCTACACATGGTGTTTTTCGTGTGAAGGTAACCGTCGATGGTGAGCAAATTACGGATGCTGAAATGGTTATCGGATATTTACATAGGTCGATGGAAAAATTGGCAGAAGAACGGACGTACACACAGAATATTCCGTTTACAGACCGCACGGATTATTTGTCTTCCATGTCCAATAATTTGGGGTATTGTCTAGCGGTTGAAAAGTTAGGAGGCCTGTCCGTTCCAGCTCGAGGGCAGGCGATAAGAGTGATAATGGCGGAATTGCAACGCCTTGCTAGTCACTGCATGGGGGCTGGTGCTTTTGCGAACGATACTGGTGCTTGGCAAACGCCTGTGATGTGGTTTAACCGCGAACGTGAGCGTATTTTAGATATTTTTGAAATGACTAGTGGAGCTCGATTGACCTGTAATTACATGCGTATAGGTGGAGTAGCGTTTGAATTACGTTCAGGATTTGAAGAAGCTGTACGTAATTTATTGCCTCGTTTACAACAAACCATTGCTGATGGGCAGGAGCTTTTAGCTGAAAATGAGATCTTTATTGCGCGTGCTCGAGATGTTGCTGTTGTTTCGCCAGAAACAGCGATTGGAGCAAGTCTAACCGGCCCAATGCTCCGTGGTAGCGGTGTTGCTTGGGATATCCGAAAAGCAGATCCCTATTCTGGTTATGAGAAGTATGATTTCCAGATTCCCATTGGCTATAAAGGCGATGCTTACGATCGTTTTACTGTCAGGCTTGAAGAGATGAGGCAAAGTATCAAAATTGTTGAACAAGCGCTTGATGACTTGCCGGGAGGTCCTCATAGCACTGAAGTTCCGCTTGCTTTTCGTCCTCCGGCAGGCGAGGCATATGCGAGAATTGAAAGTCCCCGTGGGGAATTAGGATATTACCTTATCAGTGATGGTGGACCTTCGCCGTTTAGGTTCCATATACGTCCTCCATCCTTGATAAACCTTTCGGTACTCAAAGAAATGACCGTGGGGGCCAGTGTGGCGGATGCGATTATTGCGCTGGGGTCTGTCGATATTGTTGTAGGGGAGATTGATCGTTAATGCTTTCCTTTCTAGCTACTGATCACTGGTACGATTTAAGAGATTTGGCAAATCTTTACCGTGTTGTTCTTGAAGGATTAGATCATATTTTTCCAACTGGTTTGGTTTACGTACTTACAGCACTTTTAGGGTTCATTGCTTTTTTTGTTGTATTCGTTTTACCTTCTCAACTCTACGTTGGAGTTTATGGTGAACGTCGCCTCATTGGACGGATGCAAGCTCGTCAAGGACCTAATCGGGTTGGGCCATTAGGTCTTCTTCAACCAGTTGCAGATGCAATTAAACTCTTGCAAAAAGAAGCATTAACTCCTCGCTCTGCTGATCGCCTAATCATGTGGGCTGCTCCTGTTTTGTTCGTGGCTCCCGCCATTTTAATATTTGCGGTTATCCCATTTGGGCCACGTATGGTTTTTGCAGATATCCCAGTTTCGCTCATGTATTTTTTGGCAATTTCATCCCTGCCTGTTATCGCTTCTTTCATGGCTGGCTGGAGCTCGAATAATAAATACAGTCTTTTTGGAGCTATGCGTATTGTAGCGATGTCAATTTCGTATGAAATTCCACTTGTATTAGGATTGCTTGCTGTGTCGGTTCTCTCTGGCACGATGAGTTTACAAGGAATGGTTTACTGGCAGCAGGATATACCTACATGGATGATCTTGATTCAACCGATTGCTTTCGCCGTTTATTTTATTGGAGTGAGTGCTGAATTAAATCGCACCCCCACTGATATTGCTGAAGCTGAATCAGAAATTGTTGCCGGATATTTAACCGAATATTCCGGAATGCGATGGGGTTTGTTCTATGGTATGGATATTGCCTATGCTTTGGGAGCATCTGCTTTCGCAGCTACTATTTTCTTCGGTGGCTGGTCATTATTTGGACTTGAGCAATGGGTGCCGCCTTGGTTAATTTTTATTCTTAAAACGTACCTATTCTACTTTGTGTTTATATGGACGAGAGGTACCTTGCCGCGTCTGCGGATAGATCAATTAATGTCATTTGCTTGGAAGTTTCTGTTGCCTATTGCGTTGATTAATCTCCTTGTAGTAGCAGTAGAGCGTTTAATTTGGACTTCAAACGATTTGCCTGATGCAATTGTTTGGGCATTCGGTGCGGTGAATATTGTCCTGATGGTGGGAATTGTTTTCATTTGGGCAAAGGTTTTTAAATATGATCCGAAAAAAAGACCTACGAAGCCACGTCTTGTAAATGAACCGGGTGGATATCGTCCAGTAGATCTTGAACAAGGAGGCCCATCTTTATGAGTGGTTTCGGGATCACCGTTGCATTTTGGATTCTTGCCGCATTAACCTTAGCTTCTGCGGGAGGAGTTATGGCTTCCCGTAACTTAATTCACGCAGTTCTTTTCCTGATAGTTGCATTTTTGGGTGTTTCTGGATTTTTCATTTTGCTTTCTGCAGATTTTTTGGCTATGGCACAGATTATTATTTACGTAGGTGCGATTTCAGTTTTAATTTTGTTTGCGATCGTACTTACACCACGCGCAGAGCGTGACAATAGTGAAACAAGTATGGTTTTGCCGGCTCTCTTATTGGGAACTACTCTTGCTGCCGTATTGTTATTCGTTCTCTACGATGCTAATTGGAACGTGACTAATGTTGAACCAGGTTTATCTGCTGAGGTATTGGGTTCTGCTTTGCTATCTGTGTGGGTGTTACCTTTTGAACTTGCATCGGTTTTGCTGACAGCTGCTCTAGTAGGGGCACTCATGATTGTTCGAAGACAAGAAGATGAGGAAGGAGACAGCGCGTCGTGACTTTAACACTTGAACATTTCTTAACAGTTTCGATTCTTCTGTTTGCTATGGGTCTCGTAATTGCACTTTCGAAACGTAATTCAATTGGTATTTTGATGGGTGTTGAGCTAATGCTTAATGCTGTGAACCTTGTGCTTATTACCTTTGCTCGGTTTGGTGAAAGCACAATGAGTATTACTGGGCATGCGTTTGTCGCTTTTATAATCACAGTAGCTGCTGCAGAAGCTGCTGTCGCGTTGGCGCTGGTTATTTCTGTTTATCGTACTCGCGGTACTATTGAAGTCGATCGACTTAAATTGCTTAGGTTCTAAATATGTGGGTTGAATTTATGACTGTTCCGAATGCATATATAGCCGAGACCTGGTGTGAGATTTTTGCTGCCGAGGGATTACGGCTTACTCCAATTCCTCCCATAGGACACGGTGAAGATGCTTCGATGTGGGACGAGCGTGTTTTACATGTTCCTAGTGGTAAAGCACATGTTGCTCGAGAAATTTTGAGGAAGATTTAGTAATGCCAGTATATTTTTTAGTTACTGAAGCTGGTGTTCCATCAATAAGTGAAGGAATTCTATGGGCTATTTTAGGAATTCCAGTATTTGCCTTTCTAATCATTTTTGGTTTACGACAACGTATTCCTGAGTTGACGTCAGGATATATAAGCATAGGTGCTATTGCTGCCACACTTGTGCTATCTATCGTTGTGCTTTTCAACGTTATTGGTGCGGATGGTGGTATTGCTATTCATACGCACAATTGGTTATCAATCGGTGACTTCGATTTTAATTTAGGGGTTCGAGTTGATGGGTTGACTGCAATCATGTTGATTGTTGTTACCAGTGTGGCCACGCTAGTGCAGATTTACTCGCAAGGCTACATGCATGGAGATCCAGGATATAGGCGTTATTACGCGTATATGAGTTTGTTTGCGACGTCAATGCTGGGCCTTGTCCTTGCTGACAACCTTCTTATGCTGTTTGTTTTTTGGGAATTGGTAGGCTTGTCCTCGTATCTTCTCATTGGGTTTTGGTTCCATAAGCCATCAGCCGCTGCTGCTGCGAAGAAGGCCTTCATAGTTACAAGAATTGGAGACCTTGGACTTTTAGCAGCATTGCTGTTGATTGGTACTCGTGCGTCGACTTTTCAAATAGATGCAATTCATGAACTTGTCCTCGCAGGTACGCTTGCCGGAACGACCTTAACACTTTTTGGTTTGGGTATTTTTGCCGGAGCAGTTGGGAAAAGCGCCCAATTTCCATTACATGTTTGGCTTCCTGATGCAATGGAAGGACCGACGCCAGTTTCTGCACTTATTCATGCAGCCACAATGGTGGCCGCAGGTGTGTATCTTGTGGCACGGTTTTTTCCAATATTCGAAGCGTCACCAGATGCGCGTGAAGTTGTTGCTTGGGTCGGTGCTATAACTGTTGCAATAGGTGCGTTGATAGCGTTAGTTCAGACTGATCTAAAACGTGTTTTGGCTTATTCCACAATCAGTCAACTTGGGTACATGATGTTGGCCTTAGGTGTTTTTGGATATGGTGCTGCTGTTTTTCATTTATTTACACATGCATTCTTTAAAGCATTACTTTTCCTTGGTTCAGGATCCGTTAATCATGCGACGAACACGTTTGATATGGGAAAAATGGGCGGATTACGTCACACAATGCCAATTACATTTATTACTTTCCTGATTGGTTCTCTTAGCCTTGCGGGGATTTTTCCGTTGGCAGGTTTCTTTTCCAAAGATGAAATTTTGGCAGAAGCTTGGATCGAAAATCGTACTTTGTATGGGATTGCTGCGATTGCTGCATTTTTGACTGCTTTATATATGTTCCGGGCTATTTTCCTCACTTTTTTTGGTGAATATAAAGGAGGGGAAGTGGTTCCAGAGGAAGATAAAAACATTCATTTTGATGGGATCCCATCAGTCCCTCATGAATCGTCTCGGGTGATGACAATACCGTTGTTAATACTTACGATTGGGGCGATTGGAGCTGGCTGGCTGGCTTTCGGACGTACCTTCCATGAATTTGTTGAAGCTGCTTTACCCGAACCACCGCACCACGTAGTTCCTTTTAGTTATGGTATTGCAATTTCCTCGAGTGTAATTGCTTTGTCAGGCATAGCAACAGCTTGGGTAATTTATCAAAAGAAGCTGATTCCAGCTTCAGAAATTTATAAAACTGCTTTCCCTTTTGCCCGTCTTTTTGAGCACAAATTTGGGTTTGACTGGCTATATGAAAAGATTTTTGTTACAAGGGTATTTCAGCAGTCTTGGAATCGACTAATTGAGCAGTTCGACACTAGGGTGGTAGATGCTGTTGTTAACGCATCTGGCACTATAGTTCTTGTGTTTGCCCAGGGTGTCCGTGTTGTTCAAAATGGTCAAGTTCAATTGTATGGAGTCGTATTGGGCGTTGGATTAATTGCCATCGTTATTATTGTCTTCATCGCAAACCCATTGTAGGAGGGGTTGTGGAATTAACTGCTTTAGTCTTTCTTCCTGCTGCTGCTGCTGTATTAATACTTCTTTTGCCGCAGCGATATGCAAAAATTTCTAAGTGGATTGCATTAGCTGCCGCAATTGCTGCATTAGTCCTTTCGGTTGTGTTGTTCTTCTCTTTTGAGCATGGTGCAGGATACCAGTTTGTTGAACGCTATTCGTGGATACAAATAGCAGGATTTGATATTCAATATGCTTTAGGTGTAGATGGTTTAAGTTTGCCTTTGGTTGTACTGACTACATTTTTAACAGTCGCAGCTGTATTAGTTTCGTTTCGTATAAATTTGCGAGAACGTGCGTACTTTGCTTCTTTATTGGTGCTTGCTACCTCTGTTCTTGGCGTGTTTACGGCACTCGATTTCTTAATGTTCTTCCTTTTCTGGGAACTTGAATTATTCCCTATGTTCTTGTTGATCACTATTTGGGGTTCAGGTAGGCGAGATTATTCAGCAACCAAGTTTGTACTTTACACCTTGGCTGGTTCGGCTTTCATGCTTGTTGGTATTTTGACCCTTGCTTCATCGGCGGGAACATTTGACCTTGAAATACTGGCTTCCTCGGTCTTCGGGAGCACTATGATTCCTCTCTCTGTTGTTTTTGCATTTTTGTTTGTTGGATTTGCTGTGAAGTTACCGATAGTGCCATTACATACATGGTTGCCTGATGCGCATAGTGATGCACCAACTGCTGTATCGGTAATGCTTGCGGGGGTTCTTTTGAAGATGGGAGGTTACGGCATTATACGTACTTGTATAACGATCCTTCCCGATCAAGCTAAGGATTTTGATATCGTTTTTGCAACTATTGGCGCGTTAAGTGTCTTGTATGGTGCGTTTGTTACTTTCCGTCAAACCGATGTTAAACGTCTTATAGCCTATTCTTCGGTTAGTCATATGGGATTAGTTCTGCTGGGCCTTAGTGGTCTCGGTGTTACTGGATTAGCCGGTGCAACGTATCAGATGCTTGCCCATGGATTGATTACGGGGATGCTTTTTGTAGTTATAGGGTTAATGTACGATAGGACGCATACCAGAGAAATTTCCCAATTAGGTGGACTTGCTCGTCAGATGCCATTGCTTGCAACCGGTCTTGTGTTTGCTGGTTTTGCAAGTGTTGGATTACCATCACTTGCTGGTTTTATTGCGGAAATTACAATTTTCCTAGGTGCTTTCCAAGCATTTGAGTGGGCGGTTATATTAGCTATTTTTGGTGCGGTTCTTTCCGCTGGATATATTTTGTGGACGTTACAGCGTGTAGTTTTTGGGCCACCGAAATCTGAGTGGGATTCACTCACAGATCAAAATCAATGGTGGGAGCATGTTCCCGTATTGGGTTTGGCAGCTCTAATTGTGCTTTTGGGTGTATATCCTGCAATCATCACTGATATGTTAAATCCGACCTTGGAGTTTGTTGTGGCGAGGCTCAGTATATGAACCCCTTTGAACTAATTAGTCCACAGTTAGCTATCTTAATTGGCGCTGGTTTAATTCTTGTCTATGATGCCATTTTTCCTAAAGATAATCGTTATCTCCCCTGGATGGCATTGGCTGCGATTGCAGTATCTGTTTCGTTTGCCATTAGTTTGGCTGTGCGCGGAGAGTATCATGTCGGATTCGAAGGGACATACAGTGTAGATAAGTTTTCTGTTTTCTTTAGTGTGGTTTTTGCTGGGATAGGGGCTGCAGTGGTATTTGCTTCGATGAATTGGGTCGATCGGGTCGGTCGACGTAAATCCGAGTACTATGCTCTTCTTTTAACTGCCACTGCGGGTTTGATGTTTCTTGCTGGAGCAAGAGACTTAATAACTATTTTTATTGCTCTAGAACTTTCCTCGATTCCTCAATATATATTAGCGGGTTGGGGTAAAGATGAGCGGTCAGGTGAATCTGGACTGAAGTATTTGTTACTCGGTTCAATAGCATCTGCGCTGCTACTTTTTGGTATGGCCTTGTTATATGGTTTGTCTGGTTCAACTTTTGTACCCGAGATTGCGACCTTTATCGGAGAAAATGCTTCAGATAATCGTTCACTTCTGATTCTTGCAAGTACACTCATCATAGCTGGATTTGGTTTCAAAATGGCTTTAGTGCCTTTTCAGATGTGGGTTCCCGATGTTTATGAAGGTGCTCCCACACCAGTAGCAGCGTTTCTATCTGTTGGCTCGAAGGCGGCAGCATTTGCCGTTGTGCTGCGGATTTTCTTTGAAGGCCTTAATGCAGAAATACTTAGTAATGACTGGGCAATGATTTTTGCAGTTTTAGCTGCAATTTCAATGACTGTTGGAAATATATTTGCACTTGTTCAGTCCAATATTAAAAGAATGCTGGGTTATTCTTCTGTTGCCCAAGCTGGTAATTTCGCCATCGGTTTAGCTGCTATAGCAGTTGTAGGTCAGGAGTTTACTTTAGCTGCAAGTGCTGTGCTGTTCTTTGTCGTGGCATATGCCTTTACAAATTTGGCTGTATTTATTGCAGTAATTGCTATTTCCCGCCATTTGGAGAGTGACGATATAAATGCTTATGAGGGGCTTGCGAAAAGCGCGCCTTTACTCGCTCTAGCCCTTGGAATTGCATTAATTTCACTCACGGGTATTCCTCCATCTGCAGGATTTTGGGCGAAGTTATACATCTTTAATGCTGCTGCACAAGCAGATCTTGCCTGGCTAGTAATTGTTGCTGTGTTGAATTCTGTTCTTGCGGCTTTCTATTACCTTCGAATTGTCCGTTTGATGTTTAGAAATGTAGAAGACCAGATTGGTTCAGCACCTTTTGCTATTCCAAAATCAATTGGCTTTGTATTAGGTATTACTGTGCTAGGTGTGCTTGTTTTTGGATTTTTCCCAACTCCAATAATTTCAGTTGCGCGCGAAGCAGCTGCGATTTTCTCGATTGGCTAGTTGTTTCAAAATATGAACATCAATTTCATTACTGAATGTGATACGCAAGGTATAGATCTTAAGGATCTCCACTCACTAGCAGAAACTGTTTTAGCCAAAGAGTGTGAAGATGATAGTGTTCAAGTGACGGTTTTACTGACTAGTGACGAAGTACTGAAAGAGCTTAATTTTAAGTTTTTTGGTATTGATGAACCGACTGATGTGCTTGCTTTTCCAGATACGATTCAAGATGATGTGTTTGTCTTTCCGCAACAATCATCTGATTCGTACTCACTTGGAGATATTGCGATAAGTGTTCCTAATGCGGGGCGGAAAGCATCGAATTCTATCTTTTCTTTGCAAGAGGAAGTAGCACACCTTTTAACGCATGCTTGTTTACATTTATGTGGGTTTGATCATGAAACCGCAAAAGAAACGCGAGTAATGCAGAAAAAAGAAGAAAACTATCTAAAAAGCACAAAAATACATACCTGACCCATATTTGTTTTCGGTATACTTTTTATGCTCGTCATTGGAGGGTTTGTGCTCTATAGCAAGTGGCGCCCAAAAGGGTTTGAAGAAGTGGTGGGTCAGGAACCCATTGTAACGACTTTAAGAAATGCGCTCAGTTCTGATCAGGTTGCGCATGCCTACTTATTCTCAGGTCCCCGTGGAACTGGAAAAACTACTACTGCTCGTATTTTGGCAAAGGCTATCAATTGTGAAGATCTAAACAATGGAGATCCTTGCAATCAGTGTAGTAGTTGTAATTCAATAAACGAGGATGTGGCTTTTGATCTCATAGAGATGGATGCTGCTAGTAATAGAGGGATCGATGATGTTCGTGATTTGCGGGAGCGCATTGCTTTTTCTCCATCTGTTATGAAGCACAAGGTGTATCTGCTAGATGAAGTACACATGTTGACGACAGGTGCTTTTAATGCACTTTTAAAAACATTAGAAGAGCCGCCATCGTATGCAATTTTCGTACTTGCAACAACTGAGTTGCATCAAGTCCCAGCGACAATTGTTTCTAGGTGTCAAAGGTTTGATTTTCGTAGGGTGCCTAATGACGCTATTGTGCAGCGGCTTGCTTTTATTGCGAAAGAAGAAGGTTGTACAATTTCTGAAGAAAGCTTAAGTGTAATTGCTCGACAGTCTCGAGGTGGGATGCGTGATGCTATTACAATGTTCGAGCAAGTAGTTGCGTTATTTGGCCTAACCCCCACCGTTGAAGAAGTAAATAATATGTTGGGGATCATAGAAGATGACAGAACTAATGAATTGGCAAGTGCGCTTGTTTCAGATGATCTTGTTCGAGCACTAGAGTTGTCTCGAGAGGTGTCTGATGATGGGTTAGATCTTACAAAATTTACGAAGGCAACAATAAATATTTTGCGTGAACGCTTACTTGTTACTGCGCGTTCTAAGGACGTTGACTTAATCAGTCTTTCAAAACTTTCTCGTATCATCGCTAATCTTGCAGCTGCTGATTTTCGACGTGATCCGAGTGACGCGATCCCCCTAGAAGTAGCTTGCACGACAGCATTAATTGTAGAGCCTGAAAATTCAAGTATTAATAGTGTTCAAAAAGTGGACAATTCGGTGGCTACAACCAATAGTAATACTACTGGTAGCGCAAGGGATGTTCCTATTGAAGAGAGTGAGGAAGATCGTTTCATTCAGGCTTTGTACCAGAAATGTCGAGAAAAGGATGTAAAAGCCGGGGCGTGGTTAAATGGTTCTTGTGAGGTACTTTCCATGGATGGAAACATTTTGAAATTAGGATTTTATAAACCCTTCCATATGCAGAAAGTCGAAAATGAAGGGCGTACTCTTGTAGAACAGCAGGCAAGTATTCTTTTAAAGCGCGATGTTACTCTGGAAGTACAGCTTGTTAATGATAAGAAGCCCCGGCGAGCACCTCAGCGGGGTCATTTAGCCAAAGCTGCTTTGGAGTTAGGTGCTAAGCCAGTTCATTTGGAAGGGAAGGATTAATGGCAAAAAGTAGTGGTAGAAATAGATATTTGCGTCGTGGAGGTTCCAGAGGTGGTGGAACGTCACGTTCCGCACCACAGAATGCAGGACAAATGGCCGAGGCACAGGCACTTTTACAAAAAGCACAAGAAGAGCTTGCCGCGGAAACCGTTGAAGGGACTTCAGGTGGCGGAGCGGTTGTCATTACCATGAATGGAGAGCAGAAGATTACTAACGTTCATATAAATCCTGAGGTTATCGATCCTGAAGACAGCGCTATGTTGGAAGATCTGGTCTTAGCTGCTATAAGGGATGCTTCTGATCGAGTTGCGCAGCTTCAATCGCAATCCCTGGGCTCATTGACTGCAGGTTTTAATATTCCCGGACTGAGTGATTAGTAAGGTGAATAGTTTTAGCGGAGTTCCGGAGCCTTTAACGAGACTAATTAATGAACTTTCTAAGCTTCCGGGGATTGGTCCTAAATCTGCGCAAAGGCTGGCATTTCATTTATTGCGTTCGTCAGAGGAAACAACAAAAGCGTTGGTTATTGCTGTAGAAGATATGAAAAAACAAGTGGACTTATGCAGTATCTGTTTCCATATAACTGACAAGGACCCTTGTCAGTTATGTCAGGATGAAGAAAGGGACGAGTCGGTTTTGTGTGTAGTTGAACAGGCGCTTGACGTTATTGTTCTGGAGCGTACAGGTCAATATAGAGGTCGATATCATGTTTTACAGGGTGTGTTAAATCCTATGGAAGGTATTGGCCCCGAAGATCTAAGAATTAGTGAATTATTGCAGCGTGTGCAGTCAGGGAATATCGGAGAGGTAATTATGGCGACAAATCCTTCTCTTGAGGGCGAATCTACCGCTATGTATGTGCAACGTTTGCTTACGCCACACGGTGTCAGGATAACTCGTTTAGCTCGTGGCTTGCCATCAGGAGCTGATTTGGAATATACCGATGAAATAACGCTGGCGCATGCTTTCGAGGGCCGTCAGACTTTTTAATTGTGACTAGTAGGGAACGTACTTATCGAATAGAGGGCATAATTATCCGTCGTCGTAATATTGGCGAAGCTGACAGCATATTTACAATTTTTAGTAATACCCAAGGGAAGATTGATGCCGTTGCTCGGAGTATTCGTAAGCCGCGAAGTAAAATGCGAGGCCACCTTGAGACCATGGTGCAAAGTAGTCTATTCGTTGCTAGGGGGAGAAGTTTAGATATCCTTACGCAGGCCCAGACGATTGATTCGTATCAAGAAATTCGTGGGAATTTAGAAAAGAGTGCTGCCGCATTATATTGTTTTGAACTAGTTGATTTATTTGTGGAGAAAGGTGAACCATTGCCAGAATTGTACAGAGGCTTAAAGCAGTTTCTAGAAGTTCTTAAAGCAACGAGCTCTCCTCTCTCTGTGCGCTATTTTGAGTTGTATTTGTTGAACCTGTTAGGTTATGAAGTGCGTGTATTCGAATGCGTTGTCTGTGATTCTCGCTTGCCTGAACAAACAGCTTTATTAGTGCCTGAGGCAGGTGGACTTGTATGTGGGAATTGTCGATTGAATACTGGTCCAGGGAGATTGATTCCTGTTCCTATAATTAAGCTTTTTCGCTTTGCTGCGAGAGTTAGCTTGGAAAATTATGTCACAATTCGTGTAACCGAGGAAAATTTGAATTTATTGCGCTTGGCCACCATTGATTTAATTCGTTACCACTTAGAGAGAGAACCAAAATCACAATATTTCCTAGAAAATTTGCCTCCACCACCTCAAAAACCTTAATGCGAAACCATATTTTGGCAAGAAACGGTAGAATAAACGTCTATTGATTTTTTCTTGAGAGGTAGATCATGCCATTATATGAATACTATTGTCAGCCATGTCACGGCATTTTTGAAGAATTACGTCCAATGAGAGAGGCAACTGAGGCAGTACCTTGCCCAGAATGCTATGAAGATTCTGATCGTATTATGCCAACTTCATTTGCAGCGTTTACCTTTAGAGATGGTTATCCGAGGAGAATTCCTGATGATGGTGGCTATTACCACTTAGGGAAAAAAGTTACTACGCGTGTGACAGGTGGGCGTCCTAATGAGCATCCAGAGCTCAACAAGCCTAAGCCAGCACCGCAACCGATGCAGGGAGAGGTAAGTGAACTTGTTGATATGCAGGAAGCTGCTATAAAGGGTGATCTTGTAGACATGTATAACCAACCTATTGAAATTGATGATGTGGCAGGTGCAGTAGAACGCCGTGATGTCCTTAAGAAAGGCACTCCGGATAGAGCTCCAAGGCATTTGAAGCGTACAAAATATGGAAAAGATTAGGCTTAACGACTCTTAATTGTTCCTTTGTAAAACGTAGTCACCTAGTTTTTCTAACTTTGTTTTGCTATCGTTTTCTGGAAGTATTTTAAGCGCCTCTCTTGCACGCTCTACGTAGTCTTCTGCAATTTTTTGAGATTCAAGCAATGCAGGCGAATTGGTGATTTCAAAAACGGCTTCTTGCAGGTACGACTGACGTTCCTGTTCGGTTTCCAGAAATTTTTTAACTACATTTTCCGGATTTGCTGATTGCAAATATAGCAGTGTAGGTAAAGTGATAGTGCCTTCTCTAAGGTCACTTCCTACGGGTTTCCCCATTACTTCTTCAGTGCCTTCAAAATCAAGAATATCATCTACGATTTGAAAGGCCATTCCTAGGTTGTAACCATAAGATCTTAACGCCTCAACACCCTCGTTTGAGCAGCCTGCTAACACTGCACCGCCTTCAGTTGCGTTTTCCATTAATGAAGCAGTCTTACCTCCAATTCTTGATAAATAGCTTTGTACGTCACGCCCTACATCAAAGGCAGCTGTATCTTGATCGAGTTCGCCGCTCGTCATTTTCATTAGTGTCAATGAAAAAAGTCTCGTTACTTTTAGACTCCCGGTCCGGGTAACCATTTCTGCTGCATTTGCAAAGAGAAAGTCACCTAGTAATACAGTTAACGCATTATCAAAAAGACTATTTGCCGTTGGTTTTCCTCTTCGGTTTTCTGCACTATCTATTACATCGTCATGGACAAGGCTTGCTGTATGTAGTAGTTCGATTGCTGTACCAAGCGGTACAAGCTTATTTAGGTCGTAATTACCGAAAGTACCTGCCAATAAGACTAGTGCTGGTCTTAAACGTTTCCCCCTGGATTCAAGTGCATGTTCGAGCATCTTTTGTAGTGCAGAGATGTCTACGCTTTTAACAGACTCCAATAGTTCTTCTACCAATGCTAGATCTTTAGCGATTGGTCCATAAATTTGTGTAGTTTGATCTTCAGGCATGCTACATGGGTTCCGTTTTATTAGGCTGTTGTATTAGAAATTGTAAAGCATTTACTGTTGTGATTTTAGCTATTTCCATGAGGCTTGTATTCCTTGCGACCGCCATTACTTCTGCAATTAACTTTATATAGCTGGGCTCATTAGTTTTACCACGATATTTTTGAGGTGGTAAGGCTGGACTATCCGTTTCGAGTAGGAGTGCTTCATTAGGTAATTGAGAGGCCATTTCCCTTAGTTCAGAGTTTTTAGGATATGTAAGGGGTCCTGCGAAGGATATTAAAAAGCCTTGTTCATAGTACTCTAATGCGAGCTTTAGGTTGCCGCTAAAACAATGCAAGATCCCATGGATTTCTCGTTGGCTTTTTTGTACGAAATTTTTTAAATGTGGTCTTAATTCATTTTCTGCATTGCGCGAATGAATACTTACAGGTAGGCCTATTTCTGCTGCTATTGAAAGTTGCGATTCGAAAATATCATGTTGTATTTTGGGTGGTGAAATATTCCGATAAAAATCAAGCCCAATCTCACCAATAGCGCAAACTTCTTTGTTTCTTGCAAGCTCTTTTACTTGGTCGAGTTTTCCTAAAGTTGCTTCTGAGGCATTGTGTGGGTGGAATCCTACCATTGCTGTAATTCTTGGATCTGTTTGTGCAAGTTTGACTGCAGCTTGACTTGAAGAGATGTCCTCACCGCACACAAAAATATGTTCGACCCCTTCCTCTCGTGCTCGTGCAATAACTTTTTTTCGATTATCGTCGAAAATTTCATCTTGTAAGTGAGTATGACTATCGATCAACCCAAGCGTAGTCATTTCTAATCACTTTCCAATTTGCTATATAAGGCTTTTGATTTTGCAAGACGAGTACCTTCAGGTACGCTGTTGCGTGACCAATTTTTTCCAATATCTTCAGAATCAAATCCCAAATTCTCGAACAATTCAGTAGTTGAGTGTGGAAGTATAGGGTGCAGAAGCTTGGCTATCCCTGAAATTGCTTGGATCGATATATTAAGTGTTTCTGCAGTATGCTCCGGATCCTCTTTAATAGCTTTCCAAGGTGCTCTCGTATCTAAATACCGATTGGTTAATTGTGCAATCCGTAAGGATTCACGTAGTGCTGTTCTAAATTCACAAGCTGCATAGGCATTCCCTATCGTTTCAAATGCAGAATCGATTTCACTAAGTAATGAGATACTTTCAGTACTTATATTATTGCAGCTTGGCATTTCTCCAGAGAAATTTTTGTGGATCATCGCAAACACACGATTTACTAGATTTCCCCATGTTGCGATAAGCATTTCGTTGTTGGAGCGGATCAATTCCTCTTCTTGAAATTCTGAATCGCTTGTCTCAGGAAGGATGCTTGTTAAATAAAAACGTATGACATCAGGGTCGTATGTATCGAGTAAGTCTAATATCCAATTGCCAGTTCCTTTAGATTTACTTTGTTTCTGTCCTTTTGAAAAGTTGACGTATTGATTCGCCGGAACGTTATACGGAAGATTTAAGTTACCGTATCCGAGGAGCATTGCCGGCCATATAATTGTATGAAAGACGATATTGTCTTTTCCAATGAAGTAGTAAGAGCGAGTGTTTTCGTCTTCCCAGAATGCTTTCCAGGATTCTGGAGATTCGTTAGATGCTGCCCATTCTTTTGCAGCGGAAAGATAGCCAATTACAGCATCAAACCACACGTAAATTCGCTTAGATTCGTAACCATCAATAGGAACAGGAATACCCCACGAGATGTCGCGGGTAATGGCTCGGTCTTTTAAGCCTTCATCAAGTACCCCAAGAGTGAAGTTTTTGACATTTCTTCGCCAGTGGTTCTGGCTTCCTACCCATTCCCTTAATTTTTCTTCAAACGCGGATAAGCGTAAGAAAAAGTGTTCGGACTCACGAATTTCAGGATTTGCTCCACTAATTATGCTTCTAGGTTCAATCAGATCTACTGCATCAAGTTGTGCTCCACAAGAGTCACATTGATCCCCCCTGGCATCTTTATAGCTACATAGCGGGCAGATGCCTTCCACATAGCGGTCAGGTAAGAAGCGGTCAGATTCTGGATCGTAAAGTTGTGCCTGTTTGTCTGTGTATAAGTATCCTTCTGAAAGAAGTTTTGTAAAAACGTCTTGTGTTGTTTCATAATGATTTTCTGTGAGTGTTGTGGTGAATAGGTCGAACGAAATACCTATTTTTTCCCAAGCCTCAAGAATTTTGGGGTGATAGCGGTCAACAATATCTTTCGGCGATACATTTTCCCGGTCAGCAGTTACTGTGATAGGGGTGCCATGGCAATCTGAACCGGAGACCATAAGCACTTCATTCCCAATAAGTCTTTGGTAGCGTGCAAATATATCTGCAGGAAGATACGCTCCCGCTACCTGTCCTACGTGGAGCAGGTAATTGGCATATGGCCAAGCTACTGCAACTAAAATCCGTTCAGACAAGTTTCCCTCTGCTTTATGGTTTACTATTTAGAAACTAACATAGCTCACCTTTATCCCCCACCAAGCCTTTTTAATCAGGCCATAGAGAGTATGCCAATTTCCTCTCAATACTAAAGCGACGTGCTGCCTCTGAGGCTGCAGCAGCACGCTTGGCTCCGGCTCGATGCATTTCTTGCATATATACAGATGCTTCTTCTAGATCATTATTCTCAGGCCAATTACTGCTATTAATGACGATAGTGCACTCTCCTCGCGGAGAGTTGAGTTGGTTTGCTAACACGGATGCGTTGTTTCTAATAGTTTCTTCATGAAGTTTTGTTAGTTCACGGCAGACTACCGTTACTGGATCGTTAAGCCAATTTGCTATTTCTGTAAGTGTTCTTGTTAACCTACTAGGATTTTCATAAACAACTAGTGTTTTGGCAGTTCGAGCTGTTGTTTGGATTAACTTTTTCCTGTCATTTGTTCTTCGTGGTAAAAAACCTAAAAAATGTGTATCGCCACTAAAACCTGAAATTGATATTGAAGCTGAAAGTGCAGATGGTCCAGGAATTGCAAACACTGGAATATTTTCTATATGTGCTGTTTCAACTATTCGGGAACCCGGATCTGAAATTGCTGGGGTTCCTGCATCTGATGTTAATGCTGCAATTCCTTCTCGAGCTATTGCTAGTATTTTAGGAGTTTGTCTTGGGGTATTGTGTTCTGTGACATGCAGTAATTTTTGCGATGGTACGTCAATACCAAGGTGTCTAAATATTTGGGTGTTTTCTACAGCTATTAAATCAGCCTGCTTAAGAATTTCGATAGCTCTAGAGCTTAGATCGTTAAGGTTTCCAATTGGTGTTGCAACAATGTATAAACCGGATTGATTTTTTTCTTTTACCATTGCGTCCCCTCTGCTTCACAAAACAATGCTCTTTTCTGAAAATTTTGTAAAATTTTGTTCTTAATGTTGACCTGTTAGCATCTGCCCTTCACACTCATGTAATAGTAGTTTTTTGCTGGTTTGTTATATATTTCCAGTGAAGCCTTCTAGTTAGCTGACTTGGAGGAGACAGGGTAAATGACTGGTCATAATTTGAAAGAGCTTCACCACGCATATGGTTTCGATGATGTAGCTATTGTGCCAGGTGATGTGACCTTAAATCCTGAGTTGGTGAAGATTGGATTAAATCTCGGAGACCATCATTTTGAAATACCTTTTTTAGCTGCTGCCATGGACGCAGTAGTTGATCCTGCGTTTGCTATAGAAATGCATAAAGTTGGCGGTCTTGCTGTTTTAAATATAGAAGGTGTGTGGTCACGTTTTGATGATCCAGAGCCAATTTTGCAAGAAGTTGCTTCAGGAAATCGAGAAGAATCTACTGCAATTTTACAAAAAGCTTTTACAAGTCCGATACGTGAGGATTTGATTGCAAGGCGTATTCAACAAATCAAGGAAAGTGGTGCCATTGCAGCTGTCTCCGTGACACCTAGGTACACAAAAAATTTCGCTCCGGTTATTCAAGAAGCAGGAGCAGATTTTTTGGTTGTACAGAGCACTGTTACAACTGCACGCCATGAATCAACGAGTGTAGAAGGATTAAGGTTTGATCAGTTATTAAAAGAAATTCACATCCCAGTTATTGTTGGGAATACTGTTGGTTACAACGCTACGCTTGAGGTGATGCGAACAGGTGTGGCAGCCGTTCTTGTTGGCGTTGGCCCTGGCGCAGGCTGTACCAGTCGTGAAGTTCTAGGTATTGGTGTTCCTCAAGTTACTGCAACCATAAATTGTGCAGCAGCTCGTGATGCTTATTTCGAAGAATCTGGCCGCTATGTTCCGATAATTACTGATGGCGGGATCCGTACGGGAGGAGATGTGTGTAAATCTTTTGTTGCCGGTGCCGATGCCGTTATGATGGGGTCTCCCTTTGCAGCGACCACTGAGGCTCCTGGACGAGGTTATCACTGGGGTATGGCTACTCCACATGCTGATTTGCCTCGAGGGACACGCATTGCGGTAGGTGTACGTACTACCTTAGAGAAAACTCTCTTTGGTCCCACGAGTCGAACCGATGGAACCGAGAATTTGGTTGGTGCATTAAAAACCGCTATGGGCATGTGTGGAGCTCATACTATTCGCGAGTTTCAAGATACTGAAATGGTTATAGCCCCCTCAATCAAAACTGAAGGAAAAATTTATCAATTTGAGCAATCAGATACGTAAAATTTTCCTAATTCTATTGATTCCTTTTCTTGCCGGTATCGCGGCAATGTCTTTTTTTCAAGATGCATATGCTCATGAAGGAGCATGTGAGGTGTTGGATCTTACGGATCTTTATCGATCAGTCAGTGAATACGATGTAATTGTTCTTGCAGAGGTTGGTAATATCTTGGAAACCTCACCTAAAAGTATACAATTGCATGTGGTTGCTTATTTCAAAGGTCCTCCGACAGCTCATGTGTTAACGCCTATATATACAGATGGTCACTGTGAAGCCCAATTATCTTCTGGCGACATCGTAGTTGCAGCACTTAGAGGTTTTCCAGGAGCAAAAATTTTGTGGCCTTCCAAGGGCTCAGTTTTTTTTATCAAAAAAGGAAATGTTTTTGATAATGAGGGTTCAAGTTTAGGGTTTACAAGAGAACAATTCATCGAAGTGCTTCGTGAGTCTACCGGTCAGTATGCGATTCCCGCTAAACTTTCTAGTGAGGCAGCTTCTTTAAATATACGGTCCGTTATAATTCCGGTTCTTATTGCTGCTGTATGTATTTTGGGGATTGGGTTGTTTCTTCAGAGGATTTGGCAAAAAATTGACCCTGAATAATTACCTTTGTCTTTACTAAATCGATACTAAAATTGCTATGACCAGCGCCCTATAACAACTCGCTCAATGCCTGCTAAATCATGGTGTATTTCAGTACTAGCATCTTGTTTTTTTAATAATCGTGCAATATTTTTTGCTTGTCCAAATCCTACTTCTAATGCAATCAACCGTGGTTTTAATCGTTGTCCACAGTCAGATATTAATTCTGATAACAATTCGATTCCAGTATGGCCTCCATTTAAAGCATGAAGTGGCTCCCAATTTTTTATTTCTTTTGGTAGTTTCGCTAACTCATTTGTGGGGATATATGGCAAATTCGCCACTATGATGTCGGCAATTCTAATTGATGATGCGAGATGGGATCTAATAAAACTAATTTCTGTTTTGTGTTCGACAGCATTTTTCTGTGCTTGCTGAAGAGCTAATGTACTGATATCTGTTCCTATAATTTTACTTTGCGATGTTTGGTCGAAGAGGGAAATAGCAATGCACCCGCTGCCAGTGCCAATATCGATTACGGTGTCGTTATCATGAATCTCTCCACTCACCAATTGCACCAGAAGTTCAGTTTCAGGCCTTGGGATTAGGACAGATGGGCTAACTTGAAATTTCATTCCATAAAATTCTCGTGCGCCCAGTATGTAAGCTGAAGGTTCGTTTTTTAACCGTCTACTTGCAAATCCATGCAAGCTTTCGAGTTCTTTAGTGACTAAATCGGCTCCTGCGTAAAATTCTACGCGTGTTAAATTTCCAGCGTGTCTTGTTAGGAGTTCAGCCTCGAGTGATGAATCTTCAATTCCTGCTTTTTCCAGTTGTTCTTTTAAGTCTTTTCCTGCTTTTTGTGCTTTCACTCGTTTAATCGTTCCGCTTCAGCTGCAGAAGCAACAGCGTCAACTATGTCGTCGATATTCCCATCTAATCTATCTGGAATATTGTGCACTGTTAATCCAAATCGATGATCTGTTATACGGTCTTGCGGGAAATTATAGGTACGAATTTTTTCTGAGCGATCGCCACTCCCTACCTGTAGTTTTCGTTCAGCAGATTCCTCTTTTTGTTGCCGTTCTTGTTCTACTGAAAGTAGGCGTGCCCTTAAAACAGACATTGCATTGACTCGGTTTTTGAGCTGAGAGCGTTCATCTTGACATATCACTACTTGTCCGGTTGGTATGTGTGTTATGCGTACTGCGGTTGCTACCTTATTAACATTTTGTCCGCCTGCACCTGATGCATGAAATATATCGACGCGTAAGTCTTTCTCCTCAATTTCTATATCTACATCTTCAGCCTCGGGAAGTACTGCGACTGTAGCTGTAGATGTATGTATGCGTCCTTGTGTTTCGGTTTCTGGGACCCGTTGTACTCTATGGACTCCGCTCTCGTATTTCAGGCGAGAAAAAGCCCCTTTTCCTTCTACTGAGAAAGTTACTTCTTTAAAACCACCCATGGCTGCTTCGGAAATATTGATAACAGATGTTTTCCATTTTTGGCGTTCACTGTAGCGGACATATAGGCGATACAGGTTTGATGCGAACAGTGCAGCTTCCTGTCCACCAGCACCTGCACGTATTTCTACAATTACATTGTGGTCGTCACGAGGATCCTTCGGCAGCAAGGCCCTAAGGATTGCATTCTCTAATTTTTCAAGTTCTTTTTCTGCCTCTGCAATTTCTATCTCTGCTAGTTCCCTTAATTCTTGGTCTTCTTCGCTTAAAATTCTTTGTGCATCAGCCAAAGTATGTGCATGATTTTCATACTCGGACATTAAATCTACTACAGGCGCGATCAAGGTTCTTTCACGCACCAATTGAGCCATTTGTTCATAATTAGCAGCCACATCGGGTTCGCCCATTTGTGCAGTTAACGCGTCATATTGTGAACGTAACGATTCCAATTTTATGCGGACTGTTTCATTCATCGCTAGTAAGCTCCTGAGTCGAGTATATCGTTTCTATTGATTCAGTATCTTGACGACTTCAGTTATTGTTTCACTAATTGGTGTTTCTATTTGAGACTGATCTGTCTGCATAGACTTTATTACGGCAGTACCCTTCTTAATTTCTTCTTCGCCAATGATTATTGTAATTTTTGCACCTGATGTGTTAGCTCTGCGTAACTGTGCTTTCAGTGACCTTGTGGATTCACCAATGCTACAGGCTATATCGTTTTTCCTTAACTCTGCCGCAAGTCTTACGCTCTCTTTGCCTGCTTTACTGCCGAGATGTGCAATGTATACGTTTACGCTATCTAGTGGGCTAGGGGTCTTTTTCTGGCGTTTCATTTCAAGAATTATGCGTTCAAAACCTGCAGCGAAACCAACTGCTGGTGTGTGGGGTCCACCAAGAATTTTGATAAGTTCATCATATCTCCCTCCACCACCAATTGTGCTTTGTGCTCGTTCATCTTCTTTTGGAACAAACTCAAATACTGTTCGATTGTAATAATCGAGTCCACGTACTAGTAATGGGTCAATTGTGAAAGGTATTTTTGCTGCAGTTAGGGCTTCTTTTACTGTTGTAAAATGTTGTTCGGACTCTTCGCTTAGACGATCAATTAGCTTGGGGGCCTTTTCTTTAAAGGAAATATCTCGTTCATCTTTGCTATCTAGTAATCGGAGAGGATTGCTTTGTAGGCGCCTCTGGCTATCCTCTGATAATAGATTGGATAGAGGTTGATAGTAGTTCGTGAGATCTGAGATATATTTTTTTCGAGACGTAAGGTCATCAATACTACTTAATCGTAATTCTATATCTGTTAATTCAAGGTGCTCATAAAGTCGCCACAGGAGTTCTATCAGTTCAGCATCGACGTACGGGTCTGCTGAGCCGATTACTTCGCAGTCAAATTGGGTAAATTGACGCAGTCGTCCCTGCTGAGGTCTGTCATAGCGAAACATAGGGGCAGTGGTGTAAAGGCGGATAGGTTGCGGTTGGCTTCCCATTCCATTTTCAAGATAAGAGCGGCAAAGGGCTGGTGTTGCTTCAGGTGTTAAAGCAAGCATGTCACCACCTCTATCTGCAAATGTATACATCTCTTTTTCTACAATATCTGTCGTATCACCGGTTCCTTTTTCGAAGAGTGCTGCATTTTCAAAAACAGGCGTGTCGATTCTTGAGTAGCCAAAGAGTGTGGTAACCTCCTGGATCGATTTATTAATCATCGTCCAATATGGTTGCATATCAGGGAGTATGTCTTCAGTTCCGCGAGGTTTTTGAAATTGTTTGCTCATCGTTTAAAACTACTTCCTAAAGTACAATAAAGGCTTCTAAAGTGATGCAGAAGCAAATTGTTCAATCCAATTATAACTTGGCTTCCCCACCAGAAATTGGGGAAGTGTTAGCAGATGCTGCAGCATACCTACCTCCAAAACATTTACCTGAGATACGTAATGCTTATGAATTTGCTTTTAGTCAGCATAAGGGTCAATTGCGCGAGTCCGGTCATCCTTATATTACCCACCCTCTTGCTGTCGCGCAGATCGTGGCTAGGCTTGAGTTGGATCATTCGGCTATTTCTGCTGCGCTTCTACATGATGTCCAAGAAGATTGTGATGTTTCAAACAAAGAAATAGCTGAATTGTTTGGTGATGATGTAGCTAGTCTAGTTGAAGGTCTTACGAAATTAGATAATCTCCCAGCGCACTTTGGTGATAATCCAGACTCTCAGGATGCTGTACAAGCGCAGAATTATCGAAAGATTTTTCTAGCGATGGCTGAAGATATCCGTGTTGTTCTTGTAAAGCTGTGTGATCGTCTCCACAACATGCGCACTTTAGATCCACTCCCTCCGGAAAAACAATTACGTATTGCTAGGGAGACAATGGAAATTTATGCCCCACTTGCTAATAGGTTAGGTATTTGGCAATTAAAGTGGGAATTAGAAGATTTAGCATTTCGTTATTTGTATCCGGAACGTTATCAGGAGATTTCAAAACGTCTTGAACTTACCCGGGAGGCACGTGAAAAATACATAGCTCAATGTGGTCGGGTTCTGACTGATCGTTTAGAAACCGAAAAAGTGTCTGCCGTTGTTAGTGGGCGAGCTAAGCATATATTTTCTGTACACGAGAAGCTTGAAAGATATGGGCAAGACGCAAAGTCATTCAATGATATTTACGATATTTTGGCTTTGCGTGTCATTGCTCCAACTGTAGCTGATTGCTACCAAGTTCTCGGGATAGTGCATTCGGCATGGCGACCACTGCCAGGGCAATTTGATGATTATATTGCTAGTCCTACAGATCGGATGTACCAATCTTTACACACTACTGTCGTGACTGAGACAGGTAGGCCTCTTGAGGTTCAAATCAGGACGGAAGAGATGCACCGAGTTGCGGAATATGGGGTTGCTGCACATTGGCGCTATAAAGAGGGTGTTGACCAGCAGTCTAAAGATGAAGACCGTATTTCTTGGTTAAGGCAACTACTTGAGTGGCAACGTGATTTTTCTGGTGATGAAGATTTTGTTGAATCTGTTAAAACAGATATTTTTGATGATCAGGTGTTCGTTTTTACACCTAAGGGAGATGTGATTGATCTTCCAGTAGGTGCTACGCCACTAGATTTTGCATACAGGATTCATACAGATTTGGGACACCAAACTGTAGGTGCAAAAGTGAACGCTAAAATGATCGCCCTGAGTGCTGAACTTAAAAATGGTGATGTAGTAGAAATTATGAGAAGCCGTTCTAGTAGGGGGCCATCTAGAGATTGGATGAGTGAACATCTTGATTATTTGCATACATCTCATGCAAAACAAAAAGTTCGGCAATGGTTTCGAAAACAAGAACGTGTTGAGAGTATTACTCGT
>JAKUNN010000060.1:0-3515 GCA_022451885.1 Dehalococcoidia bacterium
CTGAATTTTGCCACTCATCGTCGCTTAGCTCCCAAACTTTTTTCCCTCGGCCGGGGCCATCCCCGATACCAGCATTATTTACAAGAATATCCAATTTTTCAAAATGCGAGAGTGTTTTTTGAATGAGATTACTGCACGAGGAACTGTCTGTAACATCAGTTGGAATTGCGAGTACTTCACGCTCGATCTCTGACTGCAATTTTTGCCGTGCTTGTTCAAGCCTATCCACTCCTCTTGCTGCTATGCATATATCTGCTCCAGCTAATGCAAGAGTCCTTGCCATTTCTAACCCAAGCCCGTGACTTCCTCCAGTTATAATGGCTACACGACGTGGTGGGCCGCTTAAATCAATTTGTTCTTGTAACGTACTCATCTTGAATGTGGATTGTAGCTCATCTTAGGCTTCGTGTAGCCTATATAGTGATTTTACTTATGACTGGCTTTGATCGACGTCCTTTTAGACTTCTTCATACTTCGGATGTGCATTTAGGTGCATTTTCTTCGGGTCCTCGTGGGCGTGAGGATGCGCGTTGTAAAAGTATGGAACAAGGCTTTTCAGCAGTAGTGAATTTAGCAATTAAAGAAAATGTGGATGTTTTACTGATAGTAGGAGATTTTTTTGACAATGGACGAGTGACTGATGATTTGCTGGATTTTGCTGCATCAGAAATCGAGCGTTTCCCTGGTGAAACCGTTATATTGCCGGGTAATCATGATCCGATAGGTAAATATGGTCCGTATGACAGATTTAATTTGGGTTCAATTGCTTCAAGAGTGCACATATTTAAGGACCATGAGGGTTCTGTCTTTTGTTTTGAAAAATATAACCTTGAGGTGTGGGGGCGTGCAGTTGATGATGGTTGCACTATTAGCCCGTTGAAAGCTGTACCTTCACTAGGTAGGAACAATTGGTGCATTGCTGCAGCTCATGGTCATTTTGTTCTTGATGATGAAGAGAAAGAACGCTCTTTACGTATAAATGCTAGCGAACTTGAATTAGTTGGTCAGAATTTCGACTACATTGCTTTGGGACATTGGGAGGTCCAGCAAGCAGTTAGTTCAAATGGAGTTGAAGCGATCTATTCTGGATCCCCCTTTCCTTTTTCAGATGATGTTCTTGCTTCGGTAATACTTGTTGATTTTGAAGAAGGGCATTTACCGCGTTGGAATTCACACACTTTGGCAAATTATCTTTGATCTTGAATTGCGCCACCACCAACACCGTTCTAGGCTGATGATGTGGCAGGGTAGCTCAGAAGGTTTAGAGCGCACGACTCATAATCGTGAGGTCCGGGGTTCGATCCCCCGCCCTGCTACCAGTTTTCTTTATCCCCTTTTTTTCTTAAAGGTTGCAAAAGTAGTTGCCTGCGGTACTCTAACTCTCTAAAGAAAGAGGTTGCTATGTCGGATGAAATTAATGAACTTAAAGCGAGGATAGCAAGATTAGAAGCAGAAAGAGCTGTCCAGAGCACTTTCAATGAGTATTTATACAATCTTGATATTGGCTATACAGAAGGAATAATGGATGTCTTTACCGAGGATGCACATTTAGAAGTGGTTAATTTTCCACCAGGAACCATGAAGAATTTGGATTTTAGAGGCAGAGACGAGATACGTCCGCTTTATGCTGATCATTCAGCGCATGAACCGCATTTAAGTGGAGGTCACCACGCCTGCAATATAGCTATAAATGTTGCTCTCGATTGCTCAAAAGCAGAGTTAAGTGCTTATTTCATGACTTCGGGTGGTAGGCCATCCATTGGGGGAGGAATGTATCAAGGGACTTTCCGTGATGATGGTGATAAGTGGCGGATGACAGAATATAGAATTATGAGTAATTGGGGTTGGTCAGCAGGGAGTGATGCTAAATCAAATACAGATTCATTGCCTGCGTCAGTAGCACAACGTGATGGTCGTCCACCCGTCTACGATAGGCAAGGTAGTTAGGAGATTAACTATGCCGATGACAAATCAAGAGATGGATTTATTTCTAGCGGAGTCAAGAAATGCGATCGTCGCAACAGTTAACCCTGATGGGTTTCCACAACTCACACCAATTTGGTTTCTTTGGGAAGATGGCAAGGTTTTCTTCAGTACTACGGAACCTAGGCTTAAGACTCGCAATTTAAAACGTGACCCACGTGTAAGTTTGTGTATTGATGAACCTGGTCCACCGCAGCAGACAGTTGTTCTAGCAGGTGAAGATGCAGTTGTTACTCCCGGATTAGGCGGTGATATGACTGAACGGATTGCAAAAAAATATGGTGGTGATAATTGGGAGTCATCGTATGACCATATTGCAAATACGCCAGACCGAGTAATAGTTTCGTATACCCCGACTAGAATCTTGACATGGAAAGATTCTGGTGACAGACGTGAATATGTTCAAAAGTTTAAGTGATTCGTTTATAAATATACGAGTTAAATTTAATTTGGTGATGATAGATGACTAGTAAACCTCAAAATTTTGATCCTGCAGTTTTTATGACTCCTGAGTATTGGTTAGATCCTTACCCAGCTCTCAAAGTACTGAGGGATCATTACCCTTTGTATCACGATGAGAAACATGGCCAGTGGTACATCACCAGATATGATGATGTTGTTAACGCTTTCCGTGATAACAATGTTCACTATTCAAACCGTTTATACGCTGATTTTATGGGGATCGTTTTTGGTACAACGATGATGCAGTTTGATGGAACTGAACATACTCAAAGACGTAATGTGGTTGCCCCTGAATTTGTAGGAAAAAAACTTGAGACACTGTTACCAATTATCGAAAAGAATACTCAAGAGTTAATTGATAAATTTACCCTTGAGAATGCGACTGAAATTGCAGAAAAAATCCATCAGGCAGGCGAAGTAGATCTCATTGATGCGTTTAGTGCTCGCCTTCCAATAAAAGTTATTATCGATATGCTTGGCCTGCCACAAAAAGATCATGCGACCTTTAACGAGTGGTATCCAGCAATGATGGACGGTTTGTCTGGAGATGATGAACAAAGGGCTTTAGGTATTGAGGCTAATCAAGCATTTCATGCCTATATAGATCGTCTTGTTGATGAGCGAAGTGTTGATCCTGCTGATGACTTAATTTCCCGGCTTTGTGTAGCTGAAGTGGATGGAGCCCGTATGGATAAAGAGGACATAAAGGCATTTGCAAGTTTATTGCTTGTTGCTGGAGGCGAAACAACGGATAAAGTCATTGCAAGTATGTGGTATCACCTCATGAAGAACCCTGATCAGCTAAGTGAAGTTCAAAAAGATCCTGACCTTATGGAGCGTGTTTTTGTGGAGACTATGCGGCTTACTGCTCCTGCTGGTAGTCAGACACGTGAAGTAATTTCACCAGTTGAGCTTTATGGACAGACGATTCCAGTTGGTGCAGAAGTTCACTTATCAATCTACGGTGGCAACCATGATGATCGTGTGTTCAAAGATCCCGATGTGTTTAATATTTTCCGAGAAGATCTTTATTTCGGACGTGATTTAAGAACTGGTTATTATGAGGGCGG
>JAKUNN010000060.1:3613-5472 GCA_022451885.1 Dehalococcoidia bacterium
GCTCCAATTGAGGTACTTAAAGTTAAGGCTAACAAGAACGCAGGGATGGCGAATAAGATGTCAGTAATTCTTCCCAGAATAAAATCAACAACTCCGCCAAGGAAGCCTGCAAGCAGTGCCATAGCGGTACCGACAAATGTACCAATAATTACTGTTGCTATTCCTATTTTTAATGAGATTCTCCCACCGTAAAGCACTCGAGACCAGGTATCTTTACCAGTTCTGTCAGTACCAAAGAAATGCTCTGAACTAGGTCCTTGGAGAATATCCATTCCAAAACCCATAGGGTCTGTTGTATGCAAGACCGGTGCAGCGACCGAGACGAAGAACATTGTAAAAATTAGAAGAGCACCCAGTGTTCCGAATGGTTCCCGTATCATCCAGTTAAGTATCGATTTAAACCGTCCTACACGTGGTGGTACAGCAAAACTATTAAGAATTTCATCTTCGTTTAATTCAGTAGATTCTGATTGTTCTGACATGTTAGTACCTAATTCTCGGATCGAGGACTGTGTAAAGGAGATCTACTATTAAATTTACTAAAACAAACATGAGAGCAAACATCATGACTGTCCCAAGGACAACCGTGAAATCTTGGCCTAAGTAAGCTTTATAGGTTAGAAGCCCTAGTCCGGGTATTGCAAAAATCTGTTCTGCAATAACAGCACCACCCAAAATGACTCCTAGCTGTAGTCCGATAACAGTTAAAACTGGTATGAGTGAATTTCTAAATGCATGTCGTAAAACAACAATTCGTTCCTGCAAACCTTTTGCACGTGCTGTACGCACATAGTCAGAATAAAAAACTTCCAGCATCGAAGATCGCACGAGTCTTGCTGTGTAGGCAGCACTACTATAGGCAAGGATTACTGCTGGCCAAATTACGATACTTAGATTTTTTAGGGGATCTTCAGTAAAGCTTGCGAAGTCGGTAGTTAACGGAGTCCACCCAAAAAATTTTGCAGGCAAAACCAAGAGCAATGTAGCGGTCCAAAAATTTGGTATAGAGATCCCTAGAATAGTGAGTGTACGTAGTGAGACATCTAGGAAGCTGTTTCGTTTAACAGCTGAGATAATTCCAATAGGTATGCCTAGTACCGCTGAAATGAGTATGGTCAGTATTCCAATTTCAATTGTATTTGCTAAGCGGCCTTTAATCTGGCCCATTACGGAGCTCTGGGGTGGAACTAATGAGTCTCCGAAGTCGCCTTGTACTGCCTTTCCTAGCCAACGGCCATATTGTTCGTACCATGGCTTGTCCAAGCCCATTCGTGCTTCTAGTTTCTCGTAATCAGTATCTAGAGACAGGCCACCAGCTACTCCAAATGCGGCACTTCCAGGCCGGACCCAGAGCAGTAGGAACAGCAACAAAGAGAGCCCAATCAACATTAATGGGACAGAAACTAAGCGTCGAAGGATATAGTTGCGCATGTTTTAAAGGATTCTGTCTGATTCCGTACTCGATTGCAAGAGAAAAAACTTTATCCAAACCTGATTAAATTGCCTTGCTAAATCTAGCTAGTGAATCTAGAATCTACACAATTAGTTTATTGGGAAGGTTCCTATGCGAAATTCAGAGAATTATTGGACAAGGTTAAAAGGTCGTAGGTATGGCCGAAGAGGCTTTTTAGTAGCGGGGGGCGTAACTGCTGCTGGCGCTGCTGCGATTTTGGCAGGTTGTGGTGACGATGATGAAGCCGCACCTGCAGCAGCTACTGCTGCTGCAACAAAGGCTGCTGCAACACAAGCTGCTGCAACAGAAGCTGCAGCTGAAGCCACTGCTGCTGCTACTGCAGCAGCTACAGCTGCAGCGACAGAGCCTCCACCCAGCAAGCGGGGAGGGACTATACGTTTGCACA
>JAKUNN010000061.1 GCA_022451885.1 Dehalococcoidia bacterium
TTTGGTTGAAGTTCCTAACCCGGGCCATCCTTACGGTGTTCGTGGTGTTGGGGAATGTCCAATAGTGCCACCCTTAGCTGCTATTGCAACTGCAGTTAGTCATGCAACTGGACACCGATTTACGGAACTCCCGTTGTCACCACGTCGTGTATTAGAAGAATTACATGATATTAGGTAGTTATTGTTGAAATAAGGGGAGAATATGAGTACGAGCCATACATTTGTTGGGGCTTCTGGTGTTGAATATCCATATGAAATTTTTTCAGTAGAGGATGCCCTCGATGCCGTCGCAGGAAATTACATTGTCTTAGGGCGTTGGATGGGTGGTGATTACAGTCCTATTTATGCTGATGAATCAGCTGATATTAAAGGTGCAGTAACTGGTAATCATGAATCGTGGGGATGCTTCTTAGAGAATCGTATGACCCATGTTGCAGTTCATATTGATTCTGACGATAATCTGCAGGCTCGCCAAGACGAGGTCTCCGATCTTATTGCTGGCCTACGGCCAACATGCAATTAATGGGACGTTAATTAAGAATTTTTTATTGCATGGACGCCCAGGTAGTTCCTTGCTTTAAATCTACTTTTAGTGGAACTGCTAGGTCTAAGCTTGAAGGCATGATTCTTGCTAGCATTTCTTTAATGATTTCTACTTCATTTTTTGGGCATTCATATATGAGTTCGTCGTGTACCTGAAGGACCATTTTGCTACTTAATTTTTTTTCTTGAAGTTCAGCGTGAAGCTGAATCATCGCAACTTTTATGATGTCGGCTGCTGTGCCCTGAATAGGCATATTTATCGCTTCTCGTTCTGTAGCAGTTCTTACTTGGAAGTTACGATGCAGAATGCCGGGCAAATAGCGTCGTCGACCAAGCAATGTTTCTGCGTAACCATTTTTTCTTGTGTTTTCAAGTGTTTGGTCTTGCCACATCTTGATGCCGGGGTATTTTTGATAGTACGTTTCGATAAATTCACTAGCATCAGATCTTGAAAGCCCCGTTCTACTACTTAACCCAAATTCACCCATTCCATAAATGATGCCAAAGTTAATCATTTTTGCTGTACTGCGCATTTCTTTGGTAACACTTTCTTGGTTAATCGAGAAGACTTTTGCAGCTGTTGCTGTATGGATGTCTTCGTCGTTTAAAAATGCTTCAATTAACCCTTCATCTTCGGATGCATGTGCTAATACACGTAGTTCTATTTGGGAATAATCAGCACCGATAAGTTGTGCACCTTGAGCAGTATTTGCTTGGAAAGCTTTGCGTATTTCTCTTCCGAGTTCAGTGCGAACAGGAATGTTTTGTAAATTTGGATTTGCGCTGGAAAGTCGCCCTGTTGCAGTTATTGTTTGCTGAAAGTCTGAGTGGATCCGACCGTCGTTTGCGACTGAAGAGGGTAGGGAATCCAAATATGTTGACTTTAATTTCGTAAGTTGTCGGTATTCGAGAATACTGTCGATAATGGGATGTACTAAACGTAAACTTTCTAAAGCTCTTTGATCAGTACTGAAACCTTGTTTAAGTTTTCGTGTCGGCGGGAGTCCTAAATTCTTAAAAAGAATCTCACTTAATTGTTGAGGGCTAGCAATGTTGAATTCTTGGTCCGCCAATTCGTAAATTAATGAGCTTAATTTTTCAATATCCTTGGTAACTTTTTGTGATAAATCGTAGAGAATTGAGTGATCTAACGCGATACCTGACTGTTCCATATTAAATAGTACGACTAGGAGTGGGAGTTCAAGAGTTTCGTAAAGATCAGTTATCCCCTGATTATTTAAATCCTGAGAGCATATTTCACGAAGTTTTAATAAGGCTGTAACCTGTTCTGCCATCAGTTCGCCTAATTGCTCATCTATTGTTTCGGGAAGCGTAATTGCTTTCCGTCCCTTGCCAGTAAGTTTTTGAAATGGAGTTATGGTGTGCTTTGTTTTTTCTGTAACAAGTTGCTCTAAATTTTTTGAAGCTGAGCCCGTAAGAAAGGACATGATTCGAATTTCATCAGTTACACCCTGTAATTCGATGTCATATTTTTGAAGCTGGTGCATAAGATACTTAGCTTCATAGGTGATCTTTGATATATCTGGATTTGTGAGTATAGGGCCCAAGGTATCCTTAATTACTTTTGGCTTGAGCTGTTGGTTTGTATCCTCAATTCGCGGAGCATGGCCTAGAGGGATATACCAGGCTTTTTTTTCGTCAGTTGCGAAAGCAATACCCAGGATTGTTTTGTGTGCTAATTCCCCAGTTGTTGAAACAGACATGAGTGCAAATTGTTTTTTTCTAACCAGCTCTTCTCCCAAATCTGATAAGGCGTCTTGTGTACGGACAATTTTACATTCTGTGGTTGGTGCTACCTTTTCCTCTGTAATTATTTCCCTGGAGGAATTTGGTATGCGTTCGACCAAACTATGGAATTCCAGTTTGTTAAAAAAGGATATTACGCGTTGTTGGTCGAAATCTTTTAATTCGCATGAGGCGAAATTAAAATCAATAGGTACGTCCTTCACAATTGTTACGAGTGTTTTATTTGCAAGTGCTAACTCCTCAGTGTCCATTAATTTTTTTTGTGTTGACTGGGGTGTGATCTCATCTTTTCTTGAGTAGATGGATTCTACAGAACCAAATTCTTGGATTAATTTTGTGGCCGTTTTTTCTCCGATGCCCTTTACCCCGGGTATGTTATCGCTTGTATCTCCACGTAGTGCTTTGTAATCGATCATGAATCTAGGCGAAAAACCATAGCGCTCTGTTGCTTTTGATTCGTCGTATTTAACGGTATCTCTTTGATAAGGCCGAAACATAAAGAGATTTACATTTGGTTCGATTAATTGAATAAGGTCACTATCTAGAGTTGCAATCCATGTTTCTATATCATCTGCTGCTGTTTTTGCAGCAATAGTTCCTGCTATATCGTCTGCCTCGAATCCTGCAAGTTCATAAATTGGTATTGAGAAGGCCTCTAATAATTCTCTTACACGTTCCATTTGAGGTATTAATTCTGGCGGTGTTGCTTTTCTTGTCGCCTTATAATCTGGATATAACTCATGCCGAAATGTTTTTCCTTTTGCGTCCCAAGCAGCACATATATGTGTTGGTTTAATTTGATCGATTACTCGTAATAGAGACTCAGCGTAGCCATATGTTGCGTATGTTAATTCCCCTTGGCTGGATGTCATTGGATTTGGTTGTTGACCCAGTGCGAAGAAAGCTCGGAAAAGAATCCCGTGTGAATCTAGAATCAATAATCTTGTTTTTTCCAAAGTTCTTTTTTCCCTAATATGATTATAGCTGTCCCCGGCAGCACATTTCTGGTTCACATCGTTATACTTCGAGCAACGCAATAGATTGGTGGGAAATTGAAGCTTAATACACAACTTTGTAGAACATTGAATATTGAATATCCATTGATGCTTGCAGGTATGGGACCTGTTGCCGGAGGGATTGTAGGTCCCGTTGCAACTGCTGAGTTGGCTGCTGCGGTATCCAATGCTGGGGGGTTGGGCGTACTAGGTGGTACAGGTTATTCACCACGCCGTCTTCGCGAAGAAATAGAAAAAGTTCGTGCACTAACAAATAAACCTTTTGGGGTTGACCTACTCCTCCCTGCAAATTACATGGCTGGCGTAGACAGAAAAACGAGTGATTTGCGAGAACTTGTTCCAAATGAAATAACCGTTGGATTGAAGGAAATCCTTGAGAGTCTAGAAATCCCGTGGGTTGAAGCACCGGTTGAACCCACGGTCCAGAGAGAACCTGGGTCGGGCCGTGCGGATGCACAAATGGAAGTTGTTATAGAAGAGAAGGTACCTGTTTTTGCTTCTGGCCTTGGTAGCCCTGATCAGTGGATGGATCGATTGCATGCGAATGGAATTTTTGTTTTGTCACTTGTTGGAAATGTTCGTAATGCGTTGCGTGTTGCCGATAGTGGTGTTGATGCAATTGTGGCTCAAGGAACTGAGGCTGGCGGACATACTGGACATATTGGAACACTAGCTCTGCTCACTCAGGTTATTGATGCAGTATCGCCCATACCAGTAGTAGCTGCGGGTGGTATTGCTAGTGGTCGAGGCTTAGCGGCGGTCCTTGCTGCGGGTGCACAAGCTGCCTGGTGCGGAACTGCTTTTTTAGTAGCTGAAGAAGCTAATCAACCAACAGCACAACAACGTAGAGTGCTTGAAGCGAATGCTGAAGACACGCGCATTACGAGGCTTTACAGTGGCAAAACCATGCGTAATATCACAAATCCGCTTATCGAGGCTTTTGAAAAAAGTGGATTACCAACACTCCCTATGGGTGTGCAAGATATTGCTATCAGAGATGTTGTACATTCGCTTCGAGAAGCAGGTCGTGATGATTTACTTATGAATGCTGCTGGGCAAATTGCTGGTTCTTTAAGTGAAGTACGTCCTGCATCAGTAATCGTTGAAGAAATTATTATGGAAGCAGCAACAATTTTAACAAAAACTCTACCTGATGCTGTTCAAGTAGAGCTTGATTGAAGGAATTTACATGTCGTCTAACGGACCCTTGTCAGGTCTTGTAGTTGTTGAGCTTACTGATGAAATTGGTTCTTACTGCGGTAAATTACTGGCGGATCTTGGTGCAGATGTTATAAAAGTGGAAAAGCCTGGAGGGGGTTTACAGCGCCGTACCCCTCCTTTTTTTGGTGAAGATGGAGACATCGAAAGTGCGATTCCTTTTTGGGCGCAAAATACTTCAAAACGATCCCTAGAGTTAGATTTCACAAAGGAGAATGATCGTATACGTGTCCGTGATCTTATGTTGGCTGCTGATGTAGTTGTAGAGGATTATCCTCCGGGTTACCTGGCAGAGTATAAGCTTGCCTATACCGACCTCAGACAGGAACGACCTGACCTGGTCTATGCTTCAATCACGTCTTTTGGACAAACAGGACCACATGCCAAGTTTGAAGCAACTGATCTTGTTGTTCAAGCAATGGCTGGGGTTCTCGTACTTGCCGGTGAGACTTCTGATCCCCCCAATTTTCTTTACGGCAATCAGGGCGCTATATGTGCAAGTATCCAAGCAGCACAAGGAATTCTGCTAGCGTTACGTCTTGCTGAAACCCATGGTCTCGGACAGCATGTTGATGTTTCGGCGCAAGAAGCGCTTTCGGTTGCTCAAGAGACAGCAATGATGCAATGGGATTTTCAAGGTACAAATCGTGGGCGTACTGGTGAATTTGGTATTTTTCAAATAGCGGTACCAGGTTCACATGTGTATCAAACAAGTGATGGGTATGTAACTACATATATTTCTGCCCCAGGTGGGGCAGATTTGCCAGTTTTGATTGATTGGATGCGAGAAAGTGATGCTCATATAGTTATGGTCACAGAATCTTTTAAAGAAATTATTAGTTGTTTAAATTCAGCTTTCCT
>JAKUNN010000062.1 GCA_022451885.1 Dehalococcoidia bacterium
TAGCCCGCAAATTGCTATACTGCACATAGGGGGAACAATGGCAGATAAAGCGTTTATAAATAAAGACATCACTCAGTTTGCTTCTCAAAGAATGCGACATTCTTCACGGTCTGCAAAAGATTGGAGTAGCCGTGATTTTTATAATGATCCTTTGACTATGAGCTATTTCTACTTGGAAACCCTGGAGGAACAGGGCTTTGGTTATCCCAAAGGGTGGAGATCTGATCGCGCTACAGGTAGTGTTGAAGCGTTAATGGAAGATGATAAAATTGTCCGAATAGTCTCCGTTGGGGGAAAAATTACTGCTGAAGATGTGACGGAAGAGTTATCTGGGACGGGATCTTAAAGAGTCTGGGGAGATAGTAAGTTTTGTGGTAGTCATCAAAACAATAAAAGCTGGCTACTGTAAGTGACGACACTTCAAATACCTCAGGGTGCTAAGCGCATAGTTTGCTTGACAGAAGAACCTACAGAAATCCTTTACGCTTTAGGTGAAGAGGAGCGAATAGTAGGTATTAGTGCTTATACGGTCCGACCTCCTGAGGCGAAGGAAAATAAACCGGTTGTTTCTGCATTTATTGGTGGTAGTGTTAAGAAAATTAAGGCGCTAAACCCGGATTTAGTAATTGGGTTTTCCGATATTCAAGCTGATTTAGCTAAACAGTTGATCGCTGCCAATTTACAAGTTTTGATTTTTAACCAACGCTCCATACAAGACATATTGGAAGTGATCGTAGATATTGGCAGTTTGGTCGAAAAGCGTGAAGAAGCAAAGGTTCTTGTTTCGAGTTATATCCAAAAAATAGAGAAAGTATCAGATCGAGTTTCCTCACGTTTATATCGTCCGAAGGTCTATTTTGAAGAATGGGATGATCCTCTAATTTGTGGTATCGAGTGGGTCAGTGAGATTATCGAAATTGCTGGGGGAAGCGATGTGTTTAAAGAAAAAGCCCGGGGGCGAAGTGCTACGGAACGCATAGTTTCTGCGAATGAAATTGCTGATTTAAGCCCGGAAGTTTTCCTTGCTTCTTGGTGTGGAAAACCGTTTGATTTAAATGCTGTTTTAGGAAGGCTGGAATTACAGAAAATTCCAGCCTTCCTAAAACACAATATCTATGAAATTCCGGCGGAGATTATTCTGCAACCAGGTCCTGCTTCATTAACCGAAGGGCTAGATTGTGTGGAAAGGCTTCTACAGCAATCTATTGAAAATGAAACTAAGTAATTGTGTTTTCTTAGATTTCATTTTCACCAGTTAACTTTTTGGCTTCATCTGGAGTTAACTTTCCTTCTGCAACCAGTTTTTCTGCTTGAACTAAAGAGAGTTCTATTTTTTTAAGTGGCTTCATATATAAGTTACGAATTCGGGGAGTAAGGAAAAACATGGTGGCAAGTAATGCGAACAAAAAGAGTGCTGTAACACCAAATGAATTACCCGGGCCAAAACGGTCAATAGCAAAGCCTAGGGGGATTATACCTAAGGGAAGTAGGCTCCACTGTAAGCTAACAACGGACATCACTCGGCCGAGCATATTGTTTTCGACAATTCTTTGGATGGAAGAGTTGTTAGTTACTTGGAAAAGCATTTGTCCAAATCCCATAAGTGCTAAAAAGATGATTGCAATCCATAAATGATTTGAAATTGAAAAAAGGCCAAGTGCAATAATGGCAGTGAAACTCCCGATCATCAGAAGCCTTCCTTTGTGCGGAAATCGGTCTGAGTTAGTTGAAACAAGTGCACCGATTAAACTTCCAACTCCAAGCATGGAAATCAGGAGTCCTGCGATAAAGTCTTTTGACCCGGGATCACCAAATGTCTTTTCCGCAAAAACAACCATAAATTGTTGCAGAGGGAAATTAATTAGGGGCAAAACCATCCCAAAAACTAGTAATAGAGGGATCAGCTGGTTATTACGGAGGTAGCCAATGAGAGCACTTAGATCTGTCCAGAAACTACGTAGCGCGGATTCAGATTGATCTGAGTCTTGTTTACCGATCATTCCATGTTTTGGTAGTCGAAGGTCCGTTATTGAGGCGAGGCCAAACATTCCAGCCACGATTAGCATTGTGATTCCATGATCAGTGAGAAATATAAATAGTCCTACTATAGCTGGACCTATCATTTGCGTTACTGTGTTAGAACCCATAGTTAAAGCCAGTGCGTTAGCTAACTTATGTTTCGGTACTAGTGCTGGTACAAGCGCTTGTCTTGCGGGCATAAAAAAAGCAAAAACTATGGAAAATAGAGGTGCTGTAACGAGCATATGCCAAAACTCGATTTTGCCACTGACAATTAATATTCCTATTCCTAGGAAAAGTAAGGTGGAAGAAACTTCTGTGAACAAGAGGATGGTTCGTTTGTTAAGCCGATCTACATAGACCCCTGCAATAGGAGCCATAAAGGGTAATACAACAACTGCAGCAACAGTCATCCAGGCTAATGAGGCAGCAGTGTTAGTTATTTCATAAACGACTAGATGGCGTAAAAGGAGCTGCATAGCCATTCCCAAAAAAAAGACTGCGTTCCCACAAAAAAACCAGGTGTACTCTCGTTCTTCAAAAGAAGCGACGGTTTGTTTAAGAAAGGCTTTATAGCTCAATAGAAATGTATGCTCCCGCAAATCTATTCTACGGGCGTATATGGAAATTCGTATATAAGAGGTGCGGAGGAGGTTGATATATGATTAAACTGTTTCCGATAAGAGGAGGTTATATGCCAGCCAGTAAGAAGGACATAGAAACAGCAAGAAAATTATTTGAAGAAGGTGGATGGGGTTCAGGTGATCCATACGGTCCTGATCAATGGTTTTCTGATGACGCAGTTATGCGTGACATCGTTGGACATGCAGAGCCATTAAGGGGAAAGGATGAGATTCGAAAATTTTGGGCGTCGCAAAAGGTCGGAATCACTTTACGTGTGCCAGTTGAAGAAATTTATGTTGCTGAAGATCATCACGGGGTTGCTATCCTCTGGATGGCTTATGGGCAGATTGTAGATGAGAAAAATGAAAATTATGGTAAATGGGCAACTTTCGAAGGAATGTCGCGTCTGGAATTTAACGATGAAGGAGAGGTGACATTGGAGGTTGACTATCACCATGGTGGTCAAGGTATTACTGATTCATGGGTGGCACATTGGAATGCTAGACGTGCAATGAAATGGGAGGAGCTTGGTGCCATTACAGGTGCCTAAGTAGCTTTATTTTCCTTTCCAGGTTTCATGACCCAAAGGTACGACTAACAATTGGCCTTGTTGCTTTGATACCAGTGCTCAACTCGACCATGCTTGCAATTGCGTTACCGTCGATAGGTGACAATTTTAATGTGGGTGTCGGTTCTCTTACCCTTCTCGTGAGTGGTTATCTTCTTCCTGTGGCCGTAATACAGCCTATATCAGGCCGCTTAGGCGATGCTTTTGGTACACGAAAAATTATGCTCATTGGCCTTGTACTGATTATTCCTTGCTCTATACTTGCGGCTTTTGCATGGTCTTTCCCAATACTTGTCTTAGGAAGAGTTCTTATGGGGTTTGCCTGTGCACTTGTAATCCCTACACCAATGGCGTATCTACGCAAATACTTTCGTGGAACTAACCGATTAGGCTTGATTGTAGGGACCCAAGAAACATTTCTTAATATGACTGCTGCAGTAGGTCCGCTAATTGGCGGGCTACTTTTATTTGCAGGCTGGCAATTTGTTTTTTTCTTAAATCTTCCTCTGGCCCTGTTTGCTCTATTTTTACTATTAAGACTGAAATCTGATCAGGGAAATGGTATTGAAGAACTTTCGTTGAATTTTGTTTCCATAATCTTGTTGATATTTGTTTTAGGCGGTCTGATTTTTGCAGGATTTATAGGGTTTAATGAAAATCCTTTTCTAGCTATTACAGCGGTCCTTTTTTCTGTTGCATCGGCGATTGCGTATTGGTTATATTTCCGTCGAACTGGTGATGAAGTCGCCAATCTCACTCTCTTTACTCGACGTAATTATGCGACATCAGCTATCGGGATGGCTCTATCCAATTTCATTTTTTACTCTCTCCTTTTTGGTGTTCCTCTTTATTTAATTGAAGTGCGAGGAATTGGTGACCAGATTAGCAGTCTGCTTTTGATCGGGATTAGCATAGGTGCATTTCTTTCTTCTCCTCTGGGAGGAATCCTCTCTGATCGCTATGGAAGGCGGTTTCCTGTTGTGCTTGGGTCAATATTGATGCTACTTGGTTGTTCAGTCTTGGCTATTATTCTGAAGGCTCCTGTCATTGTTTTGCTAGTCCCATTTGTTTGTATAGGGCTTGGGTTAGGACAGGCTTCTACTGCACGTTATGCTGCGGCCTTAGAGGCATGGCCTCCAAATGTAGCAGGATCAGCTTCTGGCACTTTTATCATGTTCCGCTATTTAGGATCGATTGTAGGTCTTGCTGTAATGGCATCAGTACTTGGTAAAATGCCTAGTATCTCAACGTTCCAAATGCTGTTTGTTGTATTGTCTTGTTTGGGGATTTTGCATTTGGTTACTGGAGTTGTTATGAAGTCTGGAAAAGTTAATAAAAATTCTCTTATTACATAGGAAGTATATTTTTGGTGAGAAATGGTTGATTGGTTAATTGATGGTTTGATTCAGGAACTTCATAGTTTCAATCCTGTGCAACTTGATGAGTCATTGGATGCTCAAAAAAGTAACAATCTTGACCTTTGGGGCTCAGAGTATTGGGATACGCATCGCCGTTTATATGATTTCTACAAAGCACTTCCCAGAGAAGAAGATGATGTGATTCATTTGATCGATGGTGGTGAAGTTTCGAATACAGAAAAAATTGAAGCATTTGAATCATTCTCTTCTTTGTATGGAGATTTATTTGAGCCGAATGCAAAAATGCGTTTCGTAGTTCAACAAATTCATGAGGTGGATGTTCTTCTATCTGAACTGAAAAAGGTGAGTGACCAAGAACGTGCCGCAGTACGTTCACTTCGAGAAGGTGATGCTGTCGCAACTTTCAAGGCGCGTGCAGATTGGGATGATCAGAATTTAGGGGTTTTAGAAAATCAAATTGTAGAAAAACAAGGACTTATTGAAAAAACTTTGGATGGTGATTTACCTCGTTTACATCCGATTACACATAAACCCCCTTCTCTTGATGACTGGTGGAGTGAGTGGTGTGA
>JAKUNN010000063.1 GCA_022451885.1 Dehalococcoidia bacterium
ATGGTCCATACATGTTTCCAGCCTCTCCAGCCTTTCTTCCATGATCACCGTTCTGCTGTTAAAATGAACCAACACCCTTTATGGTATCTGATGAGCGAATATTTCGGCACCTTAATCCAACGTTAGGTTCATCCCTCATCGCAAGTTCTGCTTACCAAAAATTGCCCACTAGGAGTTGCTATTTACCCTCGAAGTTCAAATAAAGTAACTCCGAGGACTAACCCATTTAAAGTTTGAGAATCGTGATAAGGTGTTAACACCCCACCAGCCGCTAATCATTCGCTTTACCTGATAAAATTATTAACCAACTCCAGCTATCCTGGGGGAAACTTCGAAGGGAACCAGCAACTAGATGGTTCGATTAGTCTTTCGCCCCTATACCCAAGTATGACGAACGATTTGCACGTCAGTATCGCTACGAGCTTCCACCAGAGTTTCCCCTGGCTTCGCCCTTCTCAGACATAGTTCACCATCTTTCGGGTCCTAACCGCACCGCTCCTACTCAAACCTCTCACCGAAAATCAAGGTTGGTCAGTTGCGCAAAACACAAAAATCCAAACCGTTACTTTCACTTCGCATAAGCGTTAAATACGCATATACTCGCGATGCAGGTAGACTCCTTGGTCCGTGTTTCAAGACGGGAAAAACATAACCATTTACGCAACGTCCTGGTGCAGAAGTTCCGTGCATCTGCGCAGCTAGGAAGACAGTCCTCTAGGAGTTCTGCCAACTTCCGCTACGTTGTCAACACGATACTCCCCCGCACGCATTCCTGAACACAAACCCGGGCCTTTAGATCTACCGATAAGAGACAACAGCCTTTCACACAGTATGACCTAACACTACCCAGGTTGCGCGTCCACGCTGACCTTCAAAGCGCAGAAACACCCTGACACTTCAGGTCAAGCAGCACAACTCCCCTTGCGGATGAGAAGCACAACTCCCATTCGTGTCAAAGCAATCTCAACGCTAATAACTGGCTTCATTCGCTTCCTTTTTAACGATTTCACTCACTTTTAACTCTCTTTCCAAAGTGCTTTTCACCTTTCCCTCACGGTACTTCTTTTCTATCGGTCTCGAGTCAACATTCAGCTTTAGAAGAAAATTACCTCCAATTTAGCGCACCATTTCCAAGATACGCGACTCACAGGAAATACGCATCACGCGAGAAAATCCCGACAACAATGGGGTTCTCACCCTCGTTGATGTTTTTTTCCAAAAAACCATTCATCGGGACTCACGCTAGCAATACTCCCACAGACCACAACTCCCAAACTAATGTTTGGGATTTACAATGCGAGCTTTTCCCGGCTCAGTCGCCCTTACGAAGGGAATCAAATATATTTCCTTTTCCTCCACTTACTTATATGCTTAAATTCGGCGGATAGTCGCAATCGTGTTCATGCGAAACTAAAGACGAAATCTTTCGCAACAATCCTAAGCTGTGTAGACCCAATTCAGAACAAGCCCCGCAGAATGAATTCTTCCGAAGCAGCCCTTAGTGGTTTACCCAACCTAGATTTCTTCACGCGCCAGTGGCTCACCGCCATTGGAACGTACCGACGAATGAGGAGATTAGCCCTCAATCACAATAATACCTTTAACGCTCCGACACGAATGCCTTTTCAGGACTAACCCGAAAACGCAGTGTGCGTTCGAAAATCTCTTGACTCGCGGGATTTTGCCATTCGCAGCGCTTATCGCGTTTCGAGGCGTTCTTCATCGCTCCTCTTGCCGAGGGATTCATCGTTAAAAGCTGTCAACCTTTAAATTTATTTCCCATTCTACTACGAGATTTCGCAAGAATTGAAAAGATGAGATTCCACACCAGACTTTCGTTAGGTGCTTCACAGAATCTCTGCCGCGCCCTAAGACGCCGCGGTAAGTTCTGAAACAAACATTGATTTTGAATGTTAGTGATCCTTCCGCAGGTTCACCTACGGAAACCTTGTTACGACTTCTCCTTCCTCTAAGTGATAAGGTTCACTAAACTTTTCGAAAATTGAAGCGTGAGCTCCAGATCTCGATCCGAATTATTCACCGGACCACTCCATCGGTAGGAGCGACGGGCGGTGTGTACAAAGGGCAGGGACGTAATCAACACGAACTGATGACTCGCGCTTACTAGGAATTCCTCGTTGAAGAACAATAATTACAGTGTTCTATCCCCATCACGACGCGCTTTCACAAGATTCCCCAGTCCTGCCGGACAAGGCATACTCGTTGAGCGCATCAGTGTAGCGCGCGTGCAGCCCAGAACATCTAAGGGCATCACAGACCTGTTATTGCCTCAACCTTCCCTACGCTGCAATTCGCAAAGTCCCTCTAAGAAGCAACCTGCATGTCCGAAGACACACGTTCCTATTTAGCAGGATAAGATCTCGTTCGTTAACGGAATTAACCAGACAAATCACTCCACCAACTAAGAACGGCCATGCACCACCACCCACAGAATCAAGAAAGAGCTGTCATTCTGTCAATCCTTGCTATGTCTGGACCTGGTGAGTTTCCCCGTGTTGAGTCAAATTAAGCCGCAGGCTCCACTCCTGGTGGTGCCCTTCCGTCAATTCCTTTAAGTTTCAGCCTTGCGACCATACTCCCCCCGGAACCCAAGAATTTTGATTTCTCATAAATTACTGAAGGAGCCACAATAAGAACGACCTCCAATCTTTAATCGGCATAGTTTACGGTGCAGACTACGACGGTATCTAATCGTCTTCGATCCCTGCACTTTCGTTCTTGATCAATGAAAACATCCTTGGCAAATGCTTTCGCAGTGGTTCGTCGTAACACAATCCAAGAATTTCACCTCTGACGTGTTGATACAAATGCCCCCAATTATCCCTATTGATCATTACCCTAGTCTAGAAACCAACAAAATAGAACCAAGGTTCTAGGTTATTATTCCATGCTAATATGTTCAAACCAATCGCTCGCTGTAAACACTCCAATTTCCTCAAAGTAAAAGTCCAGATTGCCGCGCCACGCAATAAAGCGCAGTAGCGTTTCACTGGAAGATGCGTAGGTAGACCAGATACACGCACCAAGTGCGGACCGCGCTTCCTCCGCAGAAACCCAACTACGAGCTTTTCAACCGCAACAACTTTAATATACGCTACTGGAGCTGGAATTACCGCGGCTGCTGGCACCAGACTTGCCCTCCAATCGATAGTCGAAAAGGGATTTAAAGTCCACTCATTCCAATAGCACAATGGCAATTGCCACCTGCATTGCTATTCCTTGTCACTACCTCCCTGTGTCAGGAGTGGGTAATTTGCGCGCCTGCTGCCTTCCTTAGATGTGGTAGCCGTTTCTCGGGCTTCCTCTCCGGAATCGAACCCTAATTCCCCGTTACCCGTCAATGCCACGGTAAGCCAATACCCTGCCGTCGAAAGCTGATAGGTCAGAAACTTGAATGGTGTAGCGCCGACACAAGTCATACGCTCCATGCTTTTATTATGATTCATCTAAATGCCGCCGAAACGGATTAGTTCTTTGTCTAATAAGTACAACCGTTCCTCGAAGTCCGGTTTTTACGCATGTATTAGCCCTAGAATTACCACAGTTATCCATCTATCTTTCAAGTACCAGATAAACCACAACTGTTCTAATGAGCCATTCGCAGCTTCACCATACGTAGGTTTATGCCGAGACATGCATGGCTTAATCTTTGAGACAAGCATATGACTACTGGCAGGATCAACCAGGTTTCTATCTTACAGCCCTTCACAAAACTGTGAAGAACTTGAATCACGCGGGTGTGTTTCAACCTCGCATCGCTAGCGGCCAGAGGCTACTAGCGACAACACCAATATTTCCGTACTACGACCCAGCTAGAGCCATTGCTATTCGCAGATGACTTTCGCCAGCCATGGCGCCAGAAATTGACGCTTTCAATGCTAAACTTATTTCTCCATAAGTTTGCTTACAAAATCCCAAATCACGCCGAAGCAGCGATTTGCCACTTTCTCTTTCGAGATCCAAACCTTTCCGCTTCTCAGCTTTTGATTGCCCTGCAACGCAGAAGCTCACCAATCGCTTCGAAACTTTTTCAAAACCAATCGGGGAGGAGAACTGCTCGAATTCTTCAATTCCGAAAAATTTACTTTTCAAACAGCTCCCCCCCCACGAATATTAGCAAATTTTTCTCTGACCGGCCATGCCGTCATTTTTTGACCGCCGGCCCGGGCGGCCCGTTTTTTTGCAGATTTGGCAAAAGCTTCGCCCGTTTCCAATTTTCCTTTGCTACGGCATCAAAATTTGAGAATTCTGCAAAATCGGAATTTTCCCAAAAAATTACGCCAGCTTGAAGCAATCGGCTTTGGTTGCGTACCTTGAGCCAAAATGGCTACGGTGACTGATCCGCTGACTTTGACGAGGCTTGTCAACACTTGATTGATGATTTGCTGGTCATACGCAAAATGATGATTTGCTGCACAACGCTTTAAAGCAAATAAAAAACCTAAGTTCACACAAAATAACAAACCGTACGACTACAGGAAAAGCCTCAGCAGATCGTAACACAAAAATTACTCTCGCGCTTACAGCACCTGGACGCAATCATGTCGTCTGCAAGATATTTACAACATACGCCGATTGTTATCACGACAGGCTGGCAACAATTTCTACCAATATCAAACCAACTCTGGAGTTACTATTCATATATTTTTTCTCACTTAACCGACGCGTGCCATAACAAACCTTAAGTATTCAATAGGGGTTCCGACTTAGAGGCGTTCAGTCGTAATCCAACGCGAGATAGCTTCGCAGCGTTAGCTTTTCAGGTAGCTGCGTTTACCAAATACGCGAACTGGGTGTTCCTCTCGTACTGACCCAGGTTACTGTCCAAAGGCCATATCCAACAGTAGGGTAAAACTAACCTGTCTCACGACGGTCTAAACCCAGCTCACGTTCCCTATTGGCGGGTGAACAATCCGACACTTTGAGACTTCTGCAACTCAATGATAGGAAGAGCCGACATCGAAGGATCAAAAAGCAACGTCGCTATGAACGCTTGGCTGCCACAAGCCAGTTATCCCTGTGGTAACTTTTCTGACACTTCTAGCTGCATTTATGGCAATTCTAAAGGATCGATAGGCCGTGTTTTCGCAGTTTGTATACGTACTGAATATCAAAATGAAGCGAGCTTTT
>JAKUNN010000064.1 GCA_022451885.1 Dehalococcoidia bacterium
GCTTCTGCTGGAGCAGCAGTAGTTTGTGCGGCAAGAAGAACAAACGAGATTGAAAGGGTCGCTAAAGAGATACGTGACGCTGGAGGGGAAGCAGTAGCAGTTACCACCGACGTAACCAAAAAAGAAGATGTTGAAAACTTAGCCGCCAGTGCTGGTGAGCATTTTGGTAGCCTAGATATTTGGGTAAACAATGCTGGAGGTTCTCCTATTCAGGCTAATCTTGTTGATCTACCAGAAGAGGAATGGCATGCAACATTAGCACTTAACTTAACTGCCGTTTTTTACGGAGTGAGGGCAGCAGCAAGACACATGGACGAAAATGGGAGAATAGTTATCACATCATCGATAGCATCCCAAGATATTTTTGAAGGCAGCGGACATTACAGCGCCTGCAAAGCAGGCGTCGATATGCTCACCAGAACTCTCTCACGTGAGCTCGCTCCGATACGTATCAACAATATATTGCCTGGTCTTGTCCCAACTGAAGTAATGATGAACGCGCTTAGCATTACAGATGATGATTTACCAGCAGTTTTGGAAGGATCAGATATCGTTGCTGGACGTTTAGGGAAGCCAGAAGATCTTGGTCAAGCAGTCCTCTATTTCTGTTCTCAAGCTTCCGATTGGGTAACCGGGCAATCACTGCGTGTAGCTGGAGGACCATAGCAACAGAAAAATACGGTATTTCCTGCAGCAATTGTTATCAAAAACACATAACTAGTTACTATCAACATATTAGTACTTTTTAAGGAGCCCCCGTGACTGAAGCACAAGAACCTCTTGAAATTCTCAGATCAGGCCTATCTACAGTTCATCAAATGTTAGATGAGGGAATAAATGACATGACCCTGGAGCAGTTAAACTGGAAGAGTACTGCTGCTGGTATCACCCCTTTTTTCAGCCTGTGGCACTACGTACGCACCGAAGACAACATCATTAATTTCGTAGTCCAGGGAATTCCGACTGTATGGATAGAAGGTGGTTTTGATCAACAACTAGGTCTGCATCGCACATCTCAAGGAACTGGCATGACTGCCGAAGAAGCAGATCAAGTTGTACTAAATAACCTAGAAACCTGGAAGCAATATCAAAAAGACGTTTGGCTTGCATCAGAAAAATATCTTTCCACGATGTCACCAGAGGAATTCAACTCACGGAAAGTAATAATTAAACCTCTACCGGAGATGTCTCTTTGGGATGGCCTTTTTAATATTTGTCTTAGTCATGGACTCAGACACGTAGGGGAAATTGAATATGCTCGTGGGCTCCTTGGTCTAGGAGGACTCACAATCTAAGATGGTAGAGCACTAGGAGCTCAAGGTGATCAAAGTAAGTGTTCTTTACCCTCATGAAGAAGATGAAGTGTTCGACTATAAATACTGGAACACCACTCATCTCTCACTCGTTCAGGAGCTTCTTGGGCCTATGGGTCTAGTAAAAGGTGAAATGGAAGAAGGAGTTTCGGGTACCGACCCTAATTCACCTCCACCATTTGTAGCTGTTGCTCATCTCTTCTTTAATTCCACTGAAGAAGTACATGAAGCATTTGCCATTCATGCACGAACAATCATTGCTGACATGCCTAACTACACCAATATCAAGCCAGTATTTCAGATTAGTAAGATCCTAGATTAAGAATCCTAGAGGGATTTATCTGTTCATTAAAACTTTTAAAAAACCATCACCAACTGGCATACTAAAAAAATGATCGCCTATTGGTCTGGCAAGATGTGGAATCTGTTTCGTCGCACTGGTTTGTGGACTTTAATTATTGCACTGGCAATAATCTTCCTCTTTATTATCCAAGGACATCATGGCTTAAGTAACCCAAATACTTTTGAAAGCTCTGACTCAAATAACAGTAGTAGCAACGATTAATAATATGTATCAACTACTCGCGACGATTTAGATCTTCACGAGCTTCTACTGCGCCAGTACCACTAAGTAGTAACTTACCATCTTCCAATTCCAACAACAGAACTAGCCCATCTCGCGAAAAACCAACAGTGTTTCCTGATTGAGACGTTACTACCCAGCCATAATTAGTTAACGTTCTCATTGCACGACGAACACGATCACCTGACTGTTGTTGAAACCCAACACGCTCACGTACCTGCTCAACAACTAAGGGCAAAACCCGTCGGCTCACCATTCCGGTTAAACCCGAAGGGGTTCCAATCCGTTTCGCAAAAAACCAAACTACTGCGCCGATTCCCAATACTAGAGCAACTATCGCACCCGTCATAAGTTAAATTTACTCTCTTTTAGGTGGTGTGTCGTTTACTTTTAAATAAAAGCTAACAATCAAGGTATCTTGAGGAAAGAACGTTTCATTCGTGTGATACCCTACGAACAATTCGCTAGATTAGGGTGCAGTATATGAAGTGGACAATGGATGAAGTTCCCAGCCTTGAAGGTAAAAAAATTGTTATAACCGGTGCTAATTCCGGAATAGGGTTTGAAACTGCTCTTGCATGTGCTGCTCATGGTGCTCATACCATCCTTGCCTGCCGCGACGAAGCAAAAGGGGAACATGCAATAGCCCAACTAAAACAATCACATATTAGGGGGGAAGTTGAAAATATGAAGCTCGATCTCAGTAGCCTCTCATCCATTCGAGAATTTTCAAGTACCTTGCTAGACAAATACAACAGCATCGATGGCCTCGTTAATAATGCAGGTATCATGATGACTCCCTATCAACTCACTGCCGATGGTTTCGAAAGCCAATTTGGCGTTAACCACCTCGGCCATTTTGCCTTAACAGGACTCCTCTTACCGGCACTTCTTGCAAGTCCTCATTCTAGGATCGTAAATGTTAGTAGCGGGGCACATAGCTGGGGAAGCATCGACTTCGATAATCTTATGTATGAAGGTGGAAAAGGATATTCGAGGGCATTTGCCTACTGCAGATCAAAGCTTGCAAATCTACTTTTTTCTAAAGGTCTCCAGAAGAGGCTACTCGAAATAAATAGTGACACCATTGCTACTTCAGCCCACCCGGGATGGTCAAGTACTAATCTCGGCATGCGAAGCCATCCCCTTGCCAGTCCGATAATGTCTATCTTCTGGAAATTAGCACAATCTGCCGCCATGGGAGCCTTACCCACATTGAGAGCGCTACTCGATCCAACTGCACAGGGAGGAGATTACTATGGGCCAGACGGATTTCGATCATCTCGCGGGCACCCTATCAAAGTTGGCTCCTCTCAGGATGCACAAAACCCCGAACTTGCCGACCGACTCTGGGTGGTCTCCGAAGAATTAACTGGTATTAGCTATTCATGGACAAACGATAATTAGGGGCCAACAAGACGCCCTGCAGAAGGACGATCAAACGATCCTTGCCGAAACTTAGGTGCATCAATAGTCATCTTTGAAATATCTTGAGAAACTGTTCCTTCGTGAACACAAACACGTTCGATAATGCGCCATTCGTCATTACGTTTTTCATAAATATCTAAGTATCGGCCATGCCATGTATCAAGTATTTCTTCATCCTTTTGAAACAGATATGTGACGTTATACACTTCACCACGTCCATGAATACCATCCTCATCTAGTTCAATGTAATGATTCAATACACAGTGGCTTGTCGACCGCCAACGAAGATGACCAATCATGCACATCTCACAAAAATCCATAGCATTACCTACAAATGTCCCATGATCATCTGTAGCATCCGGCCAGTAAGCTGACTTCATTAAATCTTCGTCAAGCCGATCTACTCCACGGCAATAGCGCAGTGCTACATCACGAATGGATTGAATATCTGACAATTGCTCTACTGTGTAAGCCATTTTTATACCCTCTTCTAATTCTTGGGCAACGCTAAACAAATTAAGATTACTAATCAACACCCATGTAGAATCACAATATGACAGATAAAGAATCCGAAAAAGAACTTAAAGATCAGATCGCAAAGGAAATTGCAGAAAACTTTCCTGACTTGAAGAGTGTTTCTGGTCAATGGGATGGCCCATCTAGACAAAGTGCAGAAGACTGGGCACGTGAGTGGTTTGAAAAAAAAGAAGCTGCCGAAGCCGCCAATATAATTGACGAACAAATCAAACAACAAAAAAAATCTGACTGAAATATTTCCAAATTTTTAGTTCGTACTGTTTTTAGGTATACTTCACACCCCGGAGGTGTACATGTCTAGTACTAGAAAACAAGCACATGAAAGCGAAACAATAAAATACGCAAAGTTCGCTGAAGATGATGAGCTTACAACTGTAGAAAAACTCGTAGCTAAAGCAGAAATGTATGACGTTTTAATGCGTTACTGCCAAGGCGTAGATAGAAGCG
>JAKUNN010000065.1 GCA_022451885.1 Dehalococcoidia bacterium
GGCTAGCCGGTGAGAGATCGCATTACGGAAAAATTTATGTCAGCCCGTGAAGCTCAACGTACGCTGTTTATGCCGTACTTAACCGCAGGTTATCCACATCCAAAAGAAACAGTTAATTTGTTATTAACTTTAGAAAAAAGTGGCGCAGATGCGGTCGAATTAGGAATCCCCTTTACTGATCCACTTGCTGATGGAACTACCATCCAAAAAGCTAATGAAATAGCGCTAACCGCAGGGACTACATTTTCCGGTTGCCTCTCTTTAGTTAAAGAAGCTCGAAGTCAAGGATTATCAATCCCCGTCTTACTAATGGGTTATGCCAATCCCTTTATTGCCTATGGAGAAGAAAAAGCAATCAGCGATGCTGCAGATGCTGGAGCAGATGGCTTCATCGTAGTAGATCTACCCCCAGAAGAATCCAAGGATTTTGTGCGAATTTGCAAACAGCAGAATATGTCGTTCGTACCATTAATATCTCCCACGACCACCAGTGAACGCATCGAATACATCTCGCAAATTGCAGATACATTCCTTTATTGCGTGAGTGTGACCGGCACAACAGGAAAAAGAGAAACTCTGCCTTCAGATTTAAAAGCCTTTATCCAACGCATTAAAGAAAAAACAGATCTGCCTCTAGCTGTGGGTTTTGGCATCTCCACCCAATCACATGTAACACAAGTTGGGAAAATTGCAGATGCCGTGGTGATGGGCTCTGCTATAATCTCCGTAATTGATGCTGCGGGCGGGGTAAATGCTGCGCAGCACATTAGGGAGTTTGTTAGTCACATAACAGCACATGACGACAGTCAATAACAGCATGCAATTGAACCCCATCAATTCTGTTGTCAAATGAGAAAAACCTATAAGGAGATGGCGTGATGCCAGTACGTGGTGTCCGCGGTGCTATCACCGCTTCGGAAAATTCCAAGGAATCAATTTTAAGTGCAACCAAAAAACTGCTCGAAGAAATGATCGTATCTAATAAAATTCAGAAAAATGATATCGCGTCAGCCTTTTTTACAACTACAACAGACCTCAACACAGAATTTCCAGCAGTTGCTGCACGACAATTAGGCTGGACAACTGTACCACTGATGTGTGGAAACGAAATGGCTGTACCTGGAAGTCTACAAAAAGTTATACGCGTAATGCTACATTTGAATACAGATCAAAGCCCCGAAGACATTCAACATATTTACTTAGGCGAGGCACAATCTTTGCGTCCCGAATTGGGCCGAGACAAATAAAAAATGCACAACAGGAGCACTCAGCTAGGACCTGGTACTGAAGCAATCCAAATTCAATTGCCTTTGTTTGAAGGACCTCTTGATTTGTTGTTACGACTTCTGCAAAGACAAGATCTAGATATTACCGAAATTTCACTTCTACAAGTTGCTGACCAATATCTAGAAGCAGTACATGCCCGGGAGATTACCAACGCGAAGGAATTAGCGGAATTCGTTTCGATAGGCGCACGCCTTATTCAGATGAAATCGAGAGCTTTGCTGCCTGAAAAGAATGAGCCTAATGAAGAAGATTACTTTGAAGAAGATCCTGCGCATGAGGGCTTAGATCTTGTCGCTATGCTACGTGAATACCAACGCTTTCAATCAGTTGCAACCGAGTTAGGGGAACGTCAAAAAGCGGGATTACGTGCTTTCCCAAAAGGGGGACCTACTGAAAAAGTTGTTCCACCTGCTGGCCTGACTGATATCACTATGTCAGCTCTGACAGAGATTATGGCCAGTGTTCTAGCACGACCAAAAAAAGCTAGGAAAGAATCAGTTGTTCAAAGAAGGACGGTTACATTAGCAGCACAAGTAGATTTACTAAAAGCACAATTAGTAGAACGACCCCAACTTTCATTCCGTGCAACCCTTGAGCAATGTCTAACTCGTTTAGAAATAGTCATGACCTTTCTAGCTTTACTAGAACTACTAAAACTTGGCGTATGTGAGGTTGTTCAAGAACAACATTTCGGAGACATCACGATTGCAGCATTGACTACTGAGTCAACCTAGATCTCAGAAAAATACAGAACCTTGCGCAAACAATGCCTAAGCTAGCCCCAAAAATATCTATATAAAAATCTTTAACTGAAGCCTGCCTCCCATCAACATAGCTTTGGTGAATCTCATCGCTTGCAGCATATAAGGCAACCAAAATCAAAGGAACTCCAACTAAAAAAAATAGGTTTGAAAATCGATTTGTACGGTGAAATGCAATTGTTACTAGAAATGCCAAAATTATGTACTCAACTAAATGGAAAACTATCGAGAAAATTACTGAAGATCCAAAATTTGAAGGATTTTGAATCGAAGAAAACGCAAAAATAATGAGAGCCCAAATCAAAATCAAAGCATAAAGGAACATCGTTGACTAGATTACACACACTTTGCAGTAGAAGATGGGGTTAAGCGGCAGTAATTCAGGGAAAGTTATGTCAGTAACACATTTGGTTCGTACACAGTTGGAGGCGTTTAAGTCCACTGCTAATACAGCAGTAACGATAGGCGTTCTTGACGGCGTACATCTTGGACATCAAGCTCTTCTAAAATGCCTCTATGATGAGGCCAGTCAAAAAAATTTAGATCCGGGAGTTATCACGCTTCACCCAAGCCCAATCACTGTCTTAAAGCCAGAAATACATGCACGTTACCTTACATCTCTTGAAGAACGTATTACATTGCTAAAAGAAAATGGCGCAAACTGGGTCGCGCCTCTCACATTCACTTCTGAACTTGCTGAGATCACAGCTGAAGAACTAGCTGAAGAACTTCATCAAACATTGCGGATGCGTCTACTCGTATTAGGACCAGATGCTGCCTTCGGTCGAGGGGCTCCGGACGACACGGTTCAGCGAATGCAACTACTTGGGGAAAAAATCGGGTTTGAAACAACTACCATAAAACCATTTTTGGTTGGAGATGAACGTTGCTCATCCACGAAAATTAGATCTAGCCTTGAACAAGGGTTATTAGAAGAGGCAAAAACACTACTCGGCAGGCATTATCGTTTAGCAGGACCAGTAGTCCATGGATATGAGCGGGGACGTATACTCGGATTCCCGACTGCTAACATATCCGTTGCTGCAGACCGCTTCCTCCCAGCATTTGGAGTTTATGCGACGAGAGTCTTTATAGAGGATGAGGATCATATCTACCATGGTGCAACAAATATTGGAGAAAGACCTACATTTGATGAAGGACATATATCAATAGAAACACATATCCTAGATTTTGATGGTGACCTCTATGATAAACGTATAGAAATAGAATTAATTACTCAAATCCGAGGTGAAAAAACATTCGAAGACCTTAAAATGTTGAAAACACAAATTAAGAAAGACGTGACACATATACGGGATATCATGAATGACTAGAAAAATGGCCCCTGTTGAAGAACAACTCTATGTTCTAATGAGTGGTGTTGACTACGGTGATGCAGGGCTCTATAAAACATTCTCAGCAGAATTAAAAAATTTATTAGAAGAAGATAGGCCACTCAAGGTCTATCTCGGCATAGATCCTACTGCAAGCTCTCTGACCCTAGGTCATGCAGTACCTTTAAGAAAATTATCCCAGTTTCAACAATTTGGGCACTCTGCAATTTTCTTAATTGGTGATGCCACTGCATTAATAGGAGATCCTTCAGACAAGAACAAACTAAGGCCACAATTAACGTCACATGATATAAAAGCCAATGAGGAGGCATATTTTTCACAAGCCACTAAATTTCTGCATCCAAAAGAAACGGACCTCCGACATAACTCGGAATGGTTAAGTGAGCTCAAGTTAACTGAACTGATAGAAATGCTCTCAGATTTTACTGTGGCAGAAATGCTCTCCCGCGATAACTTTAAAAAACGTCAACAAAGTAAAGATGCAATCTACCTCCATGAATTTCTCTATTCACTTATGCAAGGATACGACGCAATGGCCCTTGAATGTGACGTACAAGTAGGTGGCACAGAACAATTATTTAATTTAATGGCTGGAAGAAAAATCCAAACGCTACATGGTCAGCGGAAACATGTTCCCATAACGATGCCTATCCTAGTAGGCCTTGATGGAAAAGCTAGAATGTCCAAAACCTTAGGGAATTTTATTGGTCTAGACGATGAACCATTTGAGCAGTTTGGAAAAGTGATGTCTATACCTGATTCAGCTATCCCAGACTACCTAATGCTTGCAACAAGTCGTGACCGGAGAGAAGTCGAAAAAATAATAGCAGAACTGGAATCAGGTATAGCTGATCCTATGGAAGAAAAACAGAATCTAGCGTTGACGATCGTTGAAGAACTACACAGCTCTACAACCGCAAAACAAGCAGCTGAATATTTCAAGCAAACTGTTCAAAAAAGACAAGAACCTGACGAAATACCAGAATTCCCCATAACGGATAACCTCTCGCTAATTAATATTTTGACCTCAGCAAAA
>JAKUNN010000066.1 GCA_022451885.1 Dehalococcoidia bacterium
ACACTAATGCCAGCTTGGCTGAATTCCAATGGCGGTGCTCTAACTGCAAATCAAATCGAACATCTAGTGCGACTACTGACAGCACCAGTGGATGAAGAAACACCTAATGAATTAGGACGACCGTCTAATGAAGGCTGGAATGCTTCCGTAGAATTCGCACATAACCTTAATCGTCACACTGCTGTTTCTATCGCGGGAGAAACACTTGGAGTAATTGCAAAAACTTATGAGATAGGCCCAGAAGCTCTTGCACAAGAGAATTCAATCGCTATCGATACGATGCTTGAAAAGAATACCGTTCTACGTCTACCTATTGATGGTAGATCTGTAAAAATCCTTCCAGGGGAAACGGTAGCAAAGGTGGCTGAACGTTGGCATGTTGGCGCAATGGTCATTGCGGATCTGAATAACATTGAATTCACTCTTTCTGAAGATGGGTTCTTTTCGCTTCCTTATAACGGCGAGAATACCGATATGATTCTTGATTTAGAAGCTACGCCTGCTACTACAGGATTAATACCTGGTGAGGAATTAAAACTACCTGATGGAACAATGCATACTATTCAGGGTGGAAACATTGAAACAACCGCATCAGAGTACGGTAACGTTACTGCAGCAACTTTAGCTGCTAAAAACAATTTAACACCAGAAACAATTCTACCTGTCGGAAAAGCACTTGAACTACCTGATGATTCATGGGGAACGATTCCTGGTGATGCAGTGAATAGTGGTATTGCCTGTATCCAAGATGCATTACCACCCAGTGTCTTTGACACATTACCCGGTCTAGGAGAGCCTTTACCACCAATAGAAGACCCCGGTTTTGTTTCTAGCGAAGTCGAGATTCTCGCATATGAAACATCGTGGGTAATAGTTGCTGATGGCGTTGAACTTGAGCCTAACAGAGGTGGGGTAAGAGTAAAAATCAATACGGAAATTCCAATAGTTGGAATGGTAGGTTTACACACGGTAACACTAAATGGGGAAAAGGAAGGTGATGATTTTGATGCAGGAATCACTAGAACGATTTCCTTTGGGACGCCAGGTGCATACGAACTTACCTGCGATTATCATCTAACGATGCAAGCAAAGATTTGGGTGGAATAAAATTAAAATGTTGCACCGATCAGCAAGCATCTCTACGATCTAAACACAAAAAGGAGCGAGCAATGTCTGCGCAAACAGGAAAACGGTATACCTGCCCGAAATGCAATTCGGAATTTATCGTAACAAAAGGTGGAGAGGGTGAACTAAAATGTGGTGACACCCCTCTTGAATTAAAGAAATAGGTAAATATGGCTGTTCAACTTGGCAAAAGATATAAAGATGAAGGAACCGGAATAGAAGTTCTGGTGATTAAACCTGGTGATTGCGATCTTAAAATCGATGATCGTGACATGGAGCTGATGCAACCAAAGGTACTGCCTTCAGCCGATTAGTCTTTAATTCTTAAGAAAACTAATTTCATATATAAAACCTATGAAGGAAAAAATTTTTCAGGACCTTAAAGAAGCGATGCGGGCACAAGATGTAGCTCGTAGGACAACGCTTCGGATGGTAGTAGCAGCGATCAAAAACTTGGAAATTGAAACTTCTTCTGAGCTCGAGGATGGTGATGTACTTCAAATTATCCAAAAACAAGTGAAGTCAAGACGTGAAAGTATCGAAGAATTCCGAAAAGGTAACCGTGAGGATTTGATTGCAAAGGAACAAACTGAGATTGATATCCTCAAAGAATATTTACCAGAAGAAGCAAATGCAGAAGATATTCGATCCGCAGCAGCGGAAATTATTACCTCAATAAATGCATCAGGGCCACAAGATATAGGCAAAGTAATGCCAAAGTTAATAGAACAGTTCCAAGGGCGTGCCGATGGACGTACTATTAACGGTATAGTTCGAGAATTGTTGGACAAATAAATCAACTCCTCATTAAGAGGCGTTACTGTATGATCAGGGTGCGTCATGCTGCGCAGTAAACCAGTCCCAGTTGTTTCAAGTTTGGGTGCCGCGATATTTGGTATTGTCATCGCTCTAGGTGCAGCACTTTTAGTGATACCTATCTTCCCCGAAAGTGAAGACCTAGTTGTCGGAAACATAGTTAAACGGGATTTAGTTTCTCAATATGACATAAGTTATGTTTCGGACAAATTAACCGAAGCTGAGGAAGAAAAGGCTGCTGCTGCAATCGAACCAGCAACGCTACCACTTCCATCGGTAAAAGAAACTCAACTTTTTAAATTGAATACTTTATTAGCTGGAATTTCTGCAGTCAGGCAGAGAAGCGACCTTACAATTGAAGAAAAAATTGCCGCATTGGAAGATGTGCCAGAAATCGACAACATAAGTGATGACACGAGACTTCTCCTGGTTAGCTTGGATCTGAAAGCCTATGAATCATTAGAAAATTTATCCACAACAGCAGTTAAAGCAATCCTATCAATACCTGTCTTAGAAGAAGAAATTGAAGAAAAAATCGATAGTTATATAGAAGCGCCAGGACGAATTCCGATGTTTCAAAATGGATATTCGGTTATGCAAGAGCTACTTATTCATTACGTAGAACCTAACCTTCTAATAGATGAGGAGGCAACAGAGTTATTAAGAATGGAGGCACGCTCCAACGTAGCTCCACAAATTAGAACCTTCACTACTGGACAACTTGTGGCAAAAAAAGGAACGGTACTCGATAGTGAATCAATTGAAGCACTTCAAAGAACCGGAGTAATTGACCGCTCTTTCAATGCTTACGATATAGCAGCAGGACTTATTTTTTCCTTAGGGCTCGGGGCACTACTTGGTGGTTATGTCTACTCATTACAACCAATAACACGGCCATGGCGAAGAAGACTCGCAATGATCACAATTACGATTCTAGGAACACTGTTAGCGATGAGACTTGCCCTGCCAGCTTTACTTCCAGACGATGGCCAACAAGCCTTACCTTACGCACTTCCCCTATCTGCTGTAACAATTTCAGTCGCTGCAATAGGTGCGCCCAGATTTGCAGCAATTGTAGCCATTGGTATCGGCCTTTTCGCAGGGTTTATCGGAGCAACTTCTTCTAATCTAGCAGGAACAGAATTTCTTGGGACATTGGATGCACTTAAGTTAGCTATGGTTTACATCGCCGGAGGATTGGCTGGAGCCATAATGAGCGAAAGGACTTCCAATCTGTCTCAATTTCTGTTGGCTGGTCTCACAGTCGGAATAACTACGATGTTAGTCCTTTTAGGTTTCTGGCTACTCGAAGAGCCTCGTACAACTCAAACTATCTTGTGGATCCTATTAGCAAGTACCTTAAATGGAATAGGTTCTGCAATCATTGCGCTCGGAATCCATATATTGATTCCTTTTATGCTACGTGTTACCACAAGAGTCCAATTGATGGAACTAACATCAATGAATCATCCTCTCCTTAGACGCTTACAAGAAGAAGCACCTGGGACTTACCACCACAGCACAATAGTCGCTTCAATCGCAGAACGAGCCGCCGATCAAATTGGCGCAGACTCGTTAATGGTTAGAGTAGGTGCTTACTACCATGATATTGGAAAGCTTACGCAACCAGAATACTTCATTGAAAATAACATTAGTCGAGAAAACAGCCCCCACGATGAACTACCGGCCGAAGAAAGCGCAGCAATAATTCGAGGCCACGTAATAGGAGGTATTGAATTAGCGCGACGCTACAGGCTACCAGATGTCATAAGAGATTTTATTCCTCAGCATCATGGCACACGATTGATCACATACTTCTACCACAAAGCTGCTGGCGAAGGAACTTTAGATCAAGCACCTTTCCGCTATCCAGGACCACTACCTCAATTAGCTGAACATGCAATTGTTATGTTAGCTGACTCTTGCGAAGCAACCGTTAGGGCTAATCAACCTCTAAGCAATGAACAAATAGAAACGATAGTAGAGCAAATTTTTACTGAACGTATTAGCGAAGGCCAATTAGATGAATGTGACTTATCCATGAATCAATTACGAAAAGTCGCAGATTCCTTCAAATCAAGCTTACAGGCAGTGCATCATCCAAGGATAGAGTATCCTGAGAGTCGACGTGAAGAGTTACAGAAATCAGCCGATGCATAGTGGGGCAGTAACATGCGTTTCGCAATAATTAGATTTCCCGGTACTTGGAGTGATCGGGATTGTGCGCACATTCTACAAAACATACTTGGACAAAAAGCAGACATCCTTTGGCATAAAGAAGAAAACTTGGAAGAATACGATGTAGCTATTCTTCCTGGTGGCTTTTCATATGGAGACTATCTCAGGTGTGGCTCAATAGCACAATTTTCCCCAATTATGAAAGGGATCGAA
>JAKUNN010000067.1 GCA_022451885.1 Dehalococcoidia bacterium
GGAAACCACTAATTCTCCTAAACCACACAGATGTTGTGCCATTTGAGACAGATCAATGGACTGTTGATCCGCTTGGAGGAGAAATTCGAGATGGATTTATCTGGGGAAGAGGGGCCCAAGATATGAAGGGTATGGGCATCATCGAACTTGTTACCTTTCTATTACATAAAAGGCATGGTTTGCCGCTTAAACGTGATTTAGTTTTTATGGCAGTTGCTGATGAGGAAGCAGGGTCGTTTTATGGTGTTGAATTTTTAAATCGAGAACATCCTGAAATTCTCGAAAGTGATTACGTCATAAATGAAGGTGGTAGTGGTAGTACCGAGGTGTTGGGAATTGAACGAAACGTTTTTAATATCGGTGTTTCTGAAAAAGGGCCACTCTGGTTAAAGCTACGAGTGGAGGGAACTCCCGGACATGGCTCGGTTCCACATAGTGATAACGCTGCAGATCATTTGGTTCGTGCAGTAGCCAGGATTCTTGAATGGGATCAGCAGTTTGATGTAACCCCTGAAGTACAGAACTATTTTCAAGCTTTGCACGAAGCAGGAATCCTTAAAACCAAACCGACAGAAGATGTATTACAAGTTCTTGCTTCAGAAAATCCGCGAATAGATTCACTGCAAAGGAATTCGATTGCGTTAACTACGCTTACTGCAGGGGTGAAACATAACGTTATTCCGTCCGAAGCAGAGGCAACCCTCGATTGCAGACTTGTTCCTGGATACGATCCTGACAAGTTTGTTGATGCGCTCACTACTGTTATTGATGATGATCGTATCCAAATCGAGCGAGTGTTTCAGTCTTCAACTCCAGCTTCACCTACTGAAACTGAGTTATGGGATGTGATGTCGCGAGAAACAAAGAATTTAGTAGAAGATGCCCTTATATTGCCTGGTGTTTCTACAGGTTTTACTGATTCAAGAGTATTTCGTCGTAAAGGAATCCCTGCTTATGGATTTACTCCTGTTCTTGCTGGACCAAGTGAGCAAGGCAGAATCCATGGCAACGATGAAAGACTTTCGATTGCTAATCTTGAGCTGGGAATGCAAATTTTGCATTCAACTGTGCGCGGAATATGTGGATGATTTACATACAATTTAATGATGAGATGAGGTCTGGTTTGGCCTATTTGAGAGGGTGTAGACTATCGACATGGAAATGCGACATCTCGGAAACTCAGGCTTAGAAGTATCAGTTATTGGATTAGGTTGTAATAATTTTGGGCGAAGGCTCGATGAAAAACAAACTGCAACTGTTGTGAGTGCAGCAGTTGATGCAGGAATTACACTTTTTGATACTGCAGATCTTTACGGAGAAAATGGCACTTCAGAAACGTATTTAGGGAAAGCTCTAAAAGGGCATCGTGACCAAGTAGTGATTGCAACTAAATTTGGCGGCCCAATGGGACAACTTCCTATGCAAAAAGGTGGTTCACGGCAGCATATTTTTCAGGCTGTTGAAGACTCACTGCGGCGCCTTAATACCGATTACATAGATTTATATCAGATGCATTTCCCTGATTTGAATACTCCATTAGAGGAAACAATGAGGGCACTCGATGACTTAGTTAGGCAAGGCAAAGTTCGATACCTTGGCCATTCAAATTTTAGTGGATGGATGATTGCTCATGCTCACCACATTGCTGTGCGGGATGCACTAACGCCCTTTATATCTGCGCAAAATCACTATCATTTGCTGAATCGTGAGGTGGAACCAGATGTCCAGCCTGCATGTACAAAATTTGGCTTAGGAATCTTACCGTACTTTCCCTTAGCCTCTGGCTTACTCACGGGTAAATACCGCAAAGGACAAGTACATCCGGAAGGTACTCGACTATCATCTGGCCCTATGGCTGAACGAATTTTAACGGACATCAATATTGATAAAGCTGAATCACTTTTTGAATGGGCGGAGGCTCGAGGACATACCCTGCTTGAGTTAGCTTTTTCATGGTTAGCTCAGCAGCCAGCTGTATCGTCAGTTATCGCTGGTGCTACAAATACTGACCAGATATCTGCGAATGTAAATGCAGCTAATTGGGTACTAACCTCGGAAGAATTAGAAGAAATTGAGAAGCTGCTAGGAAATAGTTCCTGACCTAGGATTCACATTTCCCTATTAAGTATTATTTAAGCTCGGATAATCTTATTGTGTCACTACATATTTTTTAAGGAGAAACTAATGCTAGGTGAAAAAGTGGGAACCATGAGTGGCCCAACATCTTTAAAAGCCCTTCCTGCTACTAATGGGAATCCGACGTTTGAGACGTCTGCAATCGGACTTACCGGAACTTTAGCAGGTGCCGATGTCCAGAGCCATGCAACATATTCGGCAGAGCTTAGGCCAAACGGGACGCTATTGGGAGAATGTCCGAATGCCGGAATTGTTATGGCAGCGGATGGACTAGCAACCTTTCGAGCTACAGGAATTGGTAGGTTTACAGAAGATGGTGGTGCGGACTTTAAAGGAGTCGTATATTTTGAAACTTCTGCACCTTCGCTCGCATCTATAGATGGGATAGCGGTCGTCTACGATTGGGTTGTTGATGGTGCAGGTAATGCTACCTGGGACCTTTGGGAATGGAAGTAAAAAAGTATCCAGAAATAGTGAGTTTGTGTAGGCAGTACTGAATATTGGTATACTCAACCTGGTTTTGCGGAGTATTACTTATAGAACGATTACTTAAAAGTGAACAACCCTTTTATTAGGGGAAATCGGGTAATACTCCTCCTTTGTTTCTGACCTGAGTGGCTAAAACTTTAGAAGCGCGCAAGAGCAAACGACATCGAAGGCTCCGAAAAAGCCCCCCTTTTCGTTTATAAAAAGCTTTTTATAGCTAATAACTTCTACAGCAGTAATCTTATGCTTTGAGAAAGGTTATCTTTGTAGTATCTACGTGGACTCCCGCCGCTATTCGTGCAGCAGTAAATGCTTCATCGGACATAAAAGCTCCGACGGTCTCCGGATCTGGAGTCTCCATTACAAGATGAAGCATGTTTTCATTATCTGCCTCAACGCCTTGGATTAAAACTTTCCCTCCGGCTGCTTCTATTTGCGGTTCTGCCTCTCCATTGAACCATTTAGAAAACTGTTCATAATCGTCTATTTCTTCTTGTAACAGGAAAATCATTAGCCTTAGCCTTTTTATAGTTTAATGTTCGAAAATATACCCTAAATACGTTTCGGTTGTTAAGTTTTTTGATTTTTTCAGTTAGTTAACAAATAAGTAACAAATATGTGATTAATTAATTTTTTTGGAGCGTATATATAATCTATAAAGGAGTTCTTTATGAAACGGAGCTGGGGTTCGGGCCTATTCGGGGTTGTCATTGCCGGTTTGTTTTGGCTGATGTATAGCCTGACCGGAAGTATTGGGGCAAGTATTGCCATTTGTGTAGCTGTATTTATTGGTGTAAATCTCACTTTATATGCTTTTGGTAAAAGAAAACTTCAACAATGAATTAGATCTGTTATCTTTGGGGAAATTATTATTTTTTGATTGGAGTTATTTATGGCGATCCTTCTTCACTTTCCGGACAGCAGAATGAAAAAGGAAGATTATGCTACCGTGGTTCGTCTTTTGGAAGAACGTGGACATGGTAGTCCAGATGGTCGTGAGCATCATGTTGCCGTTACTCAGCCTGATGGGGCTATTCAAGTATTTGATATTTGGGATACAGAGGAAAACCTAAATAAATTTATGGGGAATCTAATGCCAATACTTGAAGAAATAGGTGCTTCAGAGGATTCTGGTGAGCCTGTTATTTATCCGATTCATAATACTATTGCTGTGGGCGCGGGCTTTCATATCCGACCAAAGTAAAGGGGTAAATATGAATGCCAAACAAGCGTATAAGGCCTGTAACATGATTAGTTGGGTCCGAGGAGCAAGATCTATTACCTAATCGTACCAGGGTGTCTCCTCTAACCAATTCCGTAGTCTAGGAAGAATCGATCTCCACCATACGGTTAAAGAGATAAGCGCAGGAAGAATCCAGGTGATGGCTAAGATAATTAAGAGATCTGCCCACGATTCACCATCAACAATCGTACCTCCCCCATATGGTTGAGCATTGCTAATTCCCCACCGAATTAAAACGAATCCAAAAAGAAGTTGTAGCCCAACAAACAGAAAGCCGAGAGATGCTGCGCCAAAAAAATACAGCTGAAACTTTTTCAAATACACTTCCGTATTATGACGTACTGTGCTTGGTTTTTAAGGTTTTACCCTAGAAACACTGAACTGTTGTATCAGTCTTCGTCGACAATAACTTTTGCGATTCCTCTGAGGTC
>JAKUNN010000068.1 GCA_022451885.1 Dehalococcoidia bacterium
TTCTCGTACATATAGGCCGCCAATTCGAGAACTGGGGATTCGATTAAAGAACAAAAGGTTGTTGAAGGATGATAGTGATGTTTGGTGGTTAAGGCTTGAGGAATTACGTGAGTTGGTTAAGAGCGAACCTTTTGATTCTGCAATTCAGGGAAAAGTGCAATCGAGAAAGGAAGAGTTTGGTTTTCTGGAAAAACATGATTTACCTATACTTTTTGAATGGCCAGTTGAGTTGGTACCTCTAGAGTTTCCAGATGTTATAAAAGAATCACTTACTTTGCAGGGGATGGGTGTCAGTAAAGGTACTGTGACTGGGAAAGCACGTATTGTGAAGAGTGCTCTAGCCGTAGTTGAAACACAGCTAGAACCAGGTGAAATACTTGTTGCACCAGTTACAGATGCAGGATGGACTCCTTTGTTTGTTTCTGCAGGAGGTGTTGTTGTTGAGACCGGGGGTATGTTAAGCCATGCTGCTACAGTAGCGCGTGAATATGGTTTACCTGCAGTCGTTAATATTGAAGGTGCAACCTCGATAATTCCTGAAGGTGCTATGTTGTCAATAGATGGGGCTACTGGGAAAGTTGATATAAATTTCTAGTCTTTGACAAGAGTCCTACACATGTGCATGTTTAGCCTAGTAGACACTGGAGTTACTTAATGGCTTACGAAGAACAAAAAACTGAAGAACTTGTTATTCCGGAAGGCGCGACTGAGGTGATACTTTCATATGTCCGAAAAAAGGCTGTCGATTGGGATGCAGAAAAGATTATGAGTCGAGTTAGGGATGCCGCCCAGATTTATGAGACGGTTGCAGCTTCTATACCGGATTATGATCTGGAACGTCGTGGTAATGATGGTGGATGGAGTCCTTTAGATTGCATACGTCACGCCGCTGAGGTCAATACAGGGACTATTTCACGAGTTACTGCTGTGCTGAATTCAGGAGCATTGCCTACTGATCCTTCACCGGTGGTTCCTGCGAAGCGTGATGATGTGGTTGTAATGCACCAAAATGCAATTTCACAGCTTTCCGAGGCGGGTGATATGAATGGTGAGAGTACAGAGTTGGAAATTGCGTGGGAGCATCCTTTTTTAGGTAATTTAAACTGGAAAGAGTGGCTTTTAACCGTTCGTGTGCATTGTCTTGATCATGCCCAACAAACTCAAGATATCCATTCAGCCTTGCCTGAACAAGGTACGATTTAGCTGATGACTTCGAGTAATAGTAACTTCGATATTCCACCTCGCCTGAATAGCCAGGATTTCCAGCTAGATCCTTATCCGGTACTTCGCTGGCTTCGGCATGAAAATCCTGTGTACATAGATCCGGAATCAGGTGTTTATTGGATAACAAGATATCAAGATGTGGTGGATTGTTTTAATAAACCACAGATTTTCAGTAGTCGAATTATGCACGATTCACATAGTGTGGTGTTTGGACCATCTTTAACCGCTATGGATGGTGAAGAACATACCATGAAACGCAATATAGTAGCTCCAGAATTCGTTGGAAAACGGCTAGAGGCTTTTTTGCCAGTAATTGAACAAAATGCACACGATTTGATTGAAAAGTTTACCGAGAATGCTGCATCGAATTTGATTAAAAATTTCTCTTCTAACAGAGAAGTGGATTTGGTGGATGCTTTTACTGCACGATTACCGGTTGCCGTAATTGTTGAAATGTTAGATTTACCTCGAACTGACCTTCCCTTTTTTGAAGAATGTTATTCCACACTTATTCGAGGTCTTGCTCCCCTACCTCAATTACGTGAGGCGGGCATTCAAATAAATTTACGTTTTCATGATTATCTAGATCCAATTGTTCGAGAACGTTATTCAGCTCCTAAGGAAGATTTAATTTCAAAATTATGTATGGCTGAAGTAGATGGTGAACGTCTGGAAATTGAGGAAATTAAAGCATTTACTAGTTTGCTTCTTGTTGCTGGAGGAGAGACGACTGATAAGGCAATAGCTAATCTTTGGTGGTTACTATTAAATCATCCCGATCAATTTGATGCAGTACAAAAGAACTACGATCTAATCGATCATGCTTTCACTGAAATGATGAGGCATTCTGACCCTGTAGGAGGTGAGCCACGTGAGGTTCATCAGTCCGTGGAGATGCATAATGTCATAATTCCGGAAGGTGCTATAGTGCATCTTTCAATGCGTTCAGGAAATCACGATGAGGTGATTTTTTCAGACCCTGATGAGTTTAATATTTTCCGCAATGATTTATATTTTGGTAAAGAAATGCGGGTTGGATTCCACGATGGTAATAAAGCTAGTCACCTTGGTTTTGGTTTAGGAAAGCATTTTTGTGTCGGATATCAAATGGCACGTGCGGAAGCTGTAATTGGAACTCGGTTGCTTTTAGAAACTTTAAAAAATATTCGTATTAAATCTGGAAAAAATCCTGTAATGGGGACGGCAGAAATTATGCGTTCAATCCCTACGCTTGAGGTGGAGTATGACCGCCGTTGATTTATTTCCTTAGGTGCTCATCTGTACACTTTTTCGAACAATATTTTAATTCTGATTCATCAATCGTTCGGTTAGGTAATTCATGTCCACAGTTTTTGTAACCAGGGCATTGTGTATATGTAATTCCTTCAACTATATCTCGTACTATTAGAGTCCATATAAATCCTACTAGCGAGATTGGCTGTACTGATATTTCTTGTCCCACAGTTGTTTCTTTTTTAAAAATCGAAAAATCGCTGAAATGTTTGGTATCAATATCGGTATATAAATCCATTTTTTGTTTGCATGTTTCCCTAAGCAAAAGATCCTTGGGGGCTTCCTGAAGTCCTATTGTTTCAGTCCGTTCTACAGCAAAAGCAATTTCTTGCCACTCCTCAATCCAACCACCTAGCTCACTATCGCCTCCTTCAGGATTAAAAAGATCTCCGAAGCGTGTAGCAAAATCCCGTACCTCCTCCCAAGCCATATAAACGTCGTAGTCTATTTTTTGTGTAGAGGAATCTAATTTAGCCGTGTTGCTTATTCTCGCAGACTGTTTTCCATGTGCGTAGCGATTGACAAAAACTGCTTGAGTTTTTTCTTGTGTGATTTTATTGGCAAATGTATTGCGCATTTGCCTGTGGAGATCGTAGTCATTCTGTAAAGATGGTATGTAGCTGTTTACAGTGTAGATACCTTTTATGGGCATCCGAAAGGCTGTTTCGAACATCGAAGGCCAGCGTCGCCACATAGCACTGGTTTCTGCTGTTGCTTGGTATTGGGAGAGGTGTTGTTTTTGGGGTTGGGTGATGTTGATCTTCATTGTTCCCTATTGAATTTAAGCAGTGATAGGCCTAGCTTGCAGTAAGAATAAAGTTTCATTTTTGTCGTACGAAAATTCCAGATCGATTGATTGTCCGTATAACTGCTCTACCTCATTGGTTATTCGGACAAGTTCTGAAATTTGTTTTTCTGAGAGCGAAGGAAGGTCCGCCAAATCACTAGGCGTTTGTGAGCGTGAAATTCCTTCATCAGATAAAGAGGATTGTTCTGTTTTATGATTTATCTCTTTGGAAATTAAGTTTCCACGATGATCAACAATGTACATATCTGGTGTTACGTAGCCTGACACAATTGATTCCCCAAATCCCCATGAGGAGTTAATAACAATTTCTTCTGAGGAACCAGTGAGAGGATTTTTACTAAAAACTACTCCGCTGATTTTTGCATCTACAGTTTGCATTATTACAGTTGCCATGGTTTCACTCGCGTGCTCAACGTTTCGAAAGCTCCTGTAGTGGGTAGCTCGTGGAGACCAAAGACAGCGATAACAGTCCAATACAGCTTTTGTGATTGCTTCAATTCCTTTTATATTTACATAACTTTCATATAGACCAGCAAAGCTATTACCACCACCGTCCTCTGACAAAGCACTTGAACGCACAGCGAATGAAGCTTCTTTACCTATGACTGAGACTAACTTGGCATATGCTTCATTTAGACTACTATCGATTGCATCAGGCAAATGAGCCGTTTGTAATTTTTTTTCTACTGGTTCTAATGCAGCCACAATTTCAGGCATTTTTGCACCCTGTTTCAGATCATTGACCTGATGCAATGATTCGGGCAGTTCTAGCATTTCAGAAAATTCAATATAGGCTTTTGCAGTGAGAGTGAACCCAGGCGGAACAGGAAATCCAGACG
>JAKUNN010000069.1 GCA_022451885.1 Dehalococcoidia bacterium
CGCCTGAGCCGACGCCTGAGCCGACGCCTGAGCCGACGCCTGAACCGACACCTGAACCGACGCCCGAACCAACGCCTGAACCAACCGTCGCTCCTGCTGTAAACGAATATGAAGTTCAAGCAGGTGACACATGCTTACAAATAGCAATCGACAACGGCGTGAATTTAACACCACTGTTAGACGCTAATGGCCTCACTGAAGAAGATTGTGCAACAATTCAGATTGGACAAATTTTAATTATTCCTGAACCTGAACCTGAGACTGCTGAGACTGAATAGGCAAAGCAACAGCAGGAAAATTTTTCGCAACCCTTTCAAAAGCAGTAAAAGAGGAGACCTTTGGCATTGCAATATCTTTGTGGTGTTCAGTCACCCATTGGAAACGAACTTCCCAATGAGACTGAGTAGATTGCCATCCAGATTGCCGTTCTTTAACCCATTTCCAATCCGCCCAGCACAGCAAAGCCATATCCAAATCGCGATCAGCCAAATTACGTATAGCTTCTAGCGCAAAATTATCACGGCGCTTTACCGATTCAACCTTATCCGAAATAACAAGAATTTTCGCAAGTAGAGACATCTCGGAATAACCTGAAGTATGTTCCCTAATGGCAACTAACACCTCATCATCTTTAACACCAACCGCTGTAGCTAACAAATTAGCTGCGAGTGGGCCATGTAACAAAATTGGATTTTCCCGGAATTCATCTTGAATTTTTAACCCGGCTTCTTCAGCGAAACGAACCTGTTCTTCAGGTGCTACCGCTCGAAAAAGATCATGTCCAATCACAGCCAATTCAATACGTTCCTTACTAACATCCCAGACCTTAGCAAGGCCGAAAGCTTCTTCTAGAACACGCTCCACATGTGCTTGCAAACCTTGTGGCCGTTCACTGAGCAACTCACGTACAGTAGCAATTTGTCGATTAATTTCCTGCGCACTCATTAGGCCTCCGGTCCAAGTTTTTGGCCTGCTATTAAATGCATATGTAAGTGCGAGATTGTCATACCTGCTGCATCACCAACATTAAAGCTGAGGCGGTATCCTTCCTCAGACACACCTTCAGTAATTGCAACTTCCTTTGCTAAATCAAACATTGCACCCAAGGTTTTGTGATGGGTTGCTGAAATTTCACGTGCATCGGCAATATGCTCACGGGGAATAATCAGAATATGTACTGGAGCACGTGGATTAATATCTCTAATAGCGAAAGCTAAATCATTTTCACTCAAAAAATTAACCGGAACCTGCTGCGCTAACATATTGCAAAACAGGCAATCTTTATCTGACATGGCAAGATTGTAACGGGAAAAACTGACTTAATAGAACAATGAATAAAAAATGGCTAATTATTGGGGTCACGATACTTTTTGGCCTACCAGGAATTATTTTACGCATTGCAAGCGTTCATACAGATCCGCTCTTGTTAGCTTTAGCCTTTGGAGTTTCTATTCTTGCTGCTGCATTTCTACTTGGCTGGTCCCTTGAAACTGCTGAATTAGATATCTCACAAGGGCTTGCTGTAGCCCTAATCGCACTAATAGCAGTACTTCCAGAATATGCAGTGGATGCTGTACTTGCTTTCAAAACAGGCGCTGAACCTCTCGGTAAAGAGGCTACTGAAGGACTTGCAATCGCCAATATGACCGGAGCAAATCGTCTTTTAATTGGACTCGCTTGGCCTTTAGTTTTCTTGGTGTTCGCATTAAAAACAGGAAGCTGGAAATTGATCGTGTCACGAGAACGCTCTTTGGAACTGGTTTTTCTTGCAGTCGCAACAATCTATGTGATTTTTCTGCCGCTACGCTCTTCCGTAACACTTGTCGACACGATCGTGCTGGTTTCACTTTTTACCATGTACATTTTGCTCACAGTACGGGCATCTAATGAAGAAGAGCACGAACTAGTTGGGCCAGCAGAAGTTATGGGAAAATTAACAACACTGCCTAGGCGAATCACCGTGTTAGTAATTATGGCATTCAGTGCTCTGGTTATCTTTGCATCCGCAGAACCCTTTGCTGAAGGCCTAGTAGAAACAGGAGAAAAATTAGGTGTTTCCGAATTTCTACTCATACAGTGGATCGCCCCTCTGGCTTCGGAAGCACCGGAGGTTATTCTAGCAATCATGCTAACCCTGAGGGGGCGCGCCAGTGTTGGTATGGGTGCACTCATTTCTTCCAAAGTAAATCAATGGACCTTACTCATTGGAACCCTACCTGTAGCTTGGGCTGTAGGCTCAGGAAATTGGTCTTTTTTAAGCGGCTTACCGCTGGATGGAAGGCAACAACAAGAAATCTTTTTGACTGCAGCACAATCAGCTTTTGCAGTTGTAGCATTTCTAAATCTCAGACTTGAAAGACCTGAAGCCTTGGCACTATTTCTTTTATTTGGAATACAACTTTTTATCCCGTATGCCGAAGTTCGCATTGGATTTGGAATTGGCTACTTGGTACTGTGCACTCTCCTCCTAATAAAACACAGGGAAGATATTCCTAAATTGTTTCAAAATGCATGGGCAACCATTAGAGGCGTAAGTAGCCCAAAAATAACTTAGACACATACACATCATCAAAGTACTAAAAGCGTTAACTTGTAGGATGGCTATCACAAATAATTGTTTCTAGACATGCAATAAACTCTGCACTCGCATTCATACAAGGCACCCAAGTAAAATTAACACCACCCGCTTCCAAAAAAGTTTTTCGACCGCGTATGTCAATTTCCTCAAGGGTTTCGAGGCAATCCGCAACAAAAGAAGGACAGATAATCACTATATTTTTTATGCCCTGGCTAGGAAGAACTTCCAAAACTTTATCGGTGTAGGGACGAAGCCACTTTGGGTCAATTAGTGTAACTCTTGACTGAAATGTCAATAACCACTGTTGAGGTTTCAAATGCAATTTTTTTGCAACTTTACTTGTTGCGGTATAAACATTGGAACGATAGCAATTACGTGATGCAAGACAATCAATCTCACAACAATTATCACTTTCCAAACAGTGCCCCCCAGTGGGATCCGATTTTCGGACATGACGCTCGGGAATACCATGATAACTAAAAATTACTCGGTCAGGCTCCACGGATAAAAATGGCTGAATTGAAGATGCCAAAGCATTCACATATTGTTCATTATCATAAAACGGTTTTACAAATGTTACCGACAACTCCGGATAACATTCTTTAACAATTCTTTTAACTTCATCCTCAGTTGTGACCGTAGTAGACATCGCGGTATGGGGATATAACGGAACTATAACAACATCAGTAATGTTCTTTTTTTTGAACGTTTCAATTGCTTCTTGGATAGAGGGTTCCTGATACCGCATTGCAACATCAACTGACCAACCGGTCTTAGCTTCAAGACCTTCAGCAATTTTTTTGGTATTTGCTACTAGAGGAGAAATACCATCCTTCCATACAAGTTCATACGCTTCTTTCGTTTTGCGAGGTCGAAACGGAAGAATAAAACAACGAAGGATGAGCTGCTGTAAGAACCGGGGCAGATCTATCACGTAACTATCAGAAAGAAACTCTTTGAGATACGACCTTACATCATCAATTGTTAAAGATTTCGGTGACCCTAAATTGATAAGAAGAACATGTTTCTTATTCGACATTTGCATCCTCAGCTCGCAACAGCTCTCCTGCATTACTCCCTGATGGCGGCACTGGCCTAGTCACGAGAAAAGTACAAAGCAAAAGAGCAAAAAGAGCAAAACCTATATCAGCATATACAGGAAAAGATGTTAAGAAAATCGTCAAGGAAAAAGTTGGGATAATCACGCAAACAGCCATAATTTTTGACTTTACACTCAACCCCTTATAGTCCCTCCAATCCTTTAATAACTTTCCGAAAATTGGACTATCTAAGAGCCACTTTTCAAATTTCTTTGATGATCTAGCAAAGAACCAAGCTGCGAGCAAAACAAAGGGAGTGGTAGGTAATCCAGGAATAAAAACTCCGAAGAATGCGAGGCCAACACAAACAAAACCCAAGGTTAAGTAAACATATTTTTTTATCATTGATTGAAATTAATCGTTTTTTAGAATTGCGAATTCTAGTGCATCAGCAAGTGCTAACCACGAAGCCTCGATAATATCTG
>JAKUNN010000007.1 GCA_022451885.1 Dehalococcoidia bacterium
TACAACCAGCTTGCTTAATACATATCGTTTAACAATCAACGAAGCAATCGAAATACTCAGCATCCTGGATCTGCTTCAAGCAAAGGCTAAGTTAGCAAAACATCTAAATTGTGCAACGCCAAAAGGAAATCAAGCTTTTGTGTGTGAAACAGGGAAAATAACAATTAAAGGTGGTAGGCACCCACTTCTACAGGAAATAGCAGTACCTTTAGATATTGACGTTGGGGGAAATGAATCTTGTCTATTAATAACTGGCCCGAATTCTGGTGGAAAAACAGTTGCCATTAAAACTTTAGGATTATTTACCCTCATGGTTCAGTCAGGCCTGTTAGTCCCTTGCGAAGAAGGTAGTAGTTTCAAAGTTTATGAGCGTATCTATGCAGATATAGGTGACGAACAATCTATAGAACAATCACTTTCAACGTTTTCATCACATATAACGAATATTAAAAAAATTATTGATGAAAGTAATTCAAATTCACTTGTCCTCTTAGATGAATTGGGTGCAGGAACAGATCCAACAGAAGGCGCAGCACTTGCAAAAGGTATACTAGAAGTATTGCTAGAACGAAAGGCAACAATTGTCGCCACAACACATCATGGCGAATTAAAAACACTCGCTTTAAAGAATACACATATTCGAAATGCTTCAGTTCAATTCGATACAAAAACTTTTCAACCCACTTTCAAGCTAGAAATAGGTTTCCCTGGCGAATCAAATGCATTTGCCATTGCCAAAAAATTTGGATTAGACGAAGAAGTCTTACTTAAAGCATCACTCGAAATTACTCCTGACCAGAGGACAATTGAATCTACTTTTACACAAATACGTTCTGAACTTACAAGTGCACAAGAACTCAAAAAAGAAGCTTCTGCAATGAAAAAGAATTTAGAAGGGGAAAAAATAGAACTGGCTAAGCAAAGAAAAAAAATTGAAGATGAATACTCCGGCTTATTGTTTGAGGCTAAATCTGCAGCTTCTGAAATTATAAAAAAAGCGCGTCGAATTTTAGAAAAAACCAATAAATTAAAAGAATCTGATACAACTAACCAAAATAAAAAAATATCTACTGAAATACAAGATTTTTCTATGTATCTTCAGACAATCCCCCAACCTACTAAAGCTCATGAAGCATTACCTACAAAAATTAGCGATATCAGTACTGGGGACCGCGTTTATGTAAAAGACATACATCAATACGGTGAAGCCCTAGGCAAAGTACAAGCCGACGGTAGAGTGGAAATTGCCTTCGGCTCAATGCGTATCAAAATTGCAACCGAACGTATAGAAAAAATAGAACACCCTATTCAACAAAAATCATCCCAACAGCTAAATAACTCTATTAGAGAAAGCGATCTTTCTAACGAAATTGATATCCGTGGGCAACGAGTTGAAGAAGCATGCCTAAGCACGATCACAATCATTGACGATGGATTTAACGCAGGTCTATCTAGTATTCGCTTAATACATGGAAAGGGCACAGGAGCACTACGTACAGCAATTCGCGAAACGCTTAGCACACACCCTTTAGTTAAGAAGTACGAATCTCCACTGGAGCATGATGGTGGAGAAGGAGTAACTGTTGTTTTTTTAGTAGATAAATAATTATGTAATTTATACGTCTAAAAATATGCTATAACTGCTCCAAGGAGGTCTCTTTGAAAGAAGTTGAAGTTGAATATCTCTACAGTTCTAAAACCGGAAAAGCTGGTCCTGCTTCAGAAAATTTAGATCTGGCTATTGAAGCAACCGGAATACCAGTAAATATCATATATACAGAAATAGCAGATATAGAAGAAGCAATTCAAAAATCTTTTCTGGGAACACCAAGTATTCGAGTTGAAGGGAAAGATGTCGAATATGGAGATAGGCCGCCCGAAGAGGTACAAACAGGAACCCGTTTTTATAACACACCAGAAGGATGGAAGCCGTATCCTCATACAAAATTAATTGCTAATGCAATTTTAGAAGCACAGAATTTAAAAGATTAAAAAATGGAAATTGAACCTATTGTTGCCGATTTTGTAGGTGAAGTAAGAGACTTAGATCTACGTGAACCTGTTAGCGAGAATGATTTGAAGGCAATAAATGACGCTATCTCACAACTAGGCGTTTTAGTTTTTCATAACCAAAATATTACCGATGAGCAACAGTTGAATTTTAGCAATCAGTTTGGTGAGCTCGAACAACCTGGTTCAAAAAGTAATATTACCAAGCCAGGTGAGCGTAGACTCGCATCACCAAATATTGCAGACGTTTCAAATATTGATGAAAAAGGAAACCTTTTTAAAAAAGATACAAGGCGAAGACTTTTCAATTTAGCTAATCAACTATGGCACTCAGACAGTTCTTTTCGCAAAATCCCAGCAAAATTTTCTTTACTTTCAGCTAGAACAATTGCAAGCAAAGGAGGAAATACTGAGTTTGCTGACATGCAAACTGCTTATGAACGATTAGACGTTACAATGCAAAACTTCATAGAAAACTTAATTTGTGAACACTCTACTCTCTATTCCCGAGCAACTATAGGTTTTAGTGACTTCAGTGAAGAAGAACGTAATAACTTTCAACCAGTCCAACAACGCTTAGTAAGAATTCACCCTACTACAGGTCGTAAATCGCTGTTTCTGTCAGCCCATGCTGGTGCTATTGTGGGGTGGGATATACCAGAGGCGCGCTCTTTATTATTCGAATTAAATGAACATGCAACTCAACGAGAATTTGTCTATGCACATAAATGGCAAAAACATGATTTAGTGATGTGGGATAACCGACAAACCATGCATAGAGTTAGAAGATTTAACGATACAGAGGAAAGTCGGGATATGCGAAGAACTACAGTAGCCGGTGATGACCCAACGATATAACAAAACTATTTGGGTCTCGAAAAATATCCTTCAAGATCAAGCATCATCCATTTTTCCCGTGTAGTTTCCATACGTACAAAGGAATGTCCTCTGCGACTAACCCTATCCACAAGAGAAAAGCCTGCATTCTCAAAACATTTTTGTGCACGAGTATTCCAATCTAAGGAATGTAAATAGATCAAATTAAACATTTCTGACTCGAAGACCAATCTTAAAAAACCAACAGTTGCTTCAAATCCATAACCAAGCCCCCTGAAGGCAGCCTCCCCTATTAAAATTCCAAGTTCTGCATCACCCACAGAATGACGAGCATTGTAATACATGATATTTCCTATCTGCTGACCTTCCTTTGTATCAATTGCCAACGTTCTACGGTTCTTATCAATTATATTTATTTCATTTGCATATCTTCGTAAAAAAACGTAATACGATTGCACTAAGGGAACCGCCCCCTCGTATTTAGCAATTTCAGGGTCACATTTCCAGCGATAATCATTAGAAGCATCTTGAACCTCTTTGGTTCGAAGTCGTAAGCGTGTTGTCTCAGCAAGTGTTTCTTTAAATTCCACTTATCCCTCTAGCATCTTCTCTGCTTTCCTAACAATTTCTTTTTCTGTTTCAAAGGTAAGTAAAAAACAAGCTTCAGTTATTGGCTTCCAACTAACTTCATCAAACTCATAATCTCTATTTGAAAAATCACCCTGAGTCGGCTGCATTAACCAGTGGTGCACAAACTTATGAAATCTTCGCTGATTAAAAGTAAACCAGTATTCAATTACTCCAATCTTTTCACCAATCTGCACTAGCAAGCCCGTCTCTTCTTGCACTTCACGTAAAGCTGTTTCAACAAGGGTCTCATCTTTTTCAGTTGTCCCCTTCGGTAACCCCCAACGATTTTCTTTCGCAATATAGCCAATTACAATTTCAGTTGTAAGTCCACTTCTTCGCCAAACTACACCACCGGCAGAAAGGGCTTCCCAAGTTTTTTGCTTTTTCATTTCAAATTGACCCAGCACTACTGAATGGAGTATCACCCATCTGCCCAGAAGCAGTCTTAATAGCATCCTCTAGCACAGGGGTCCACTTTTCATCTGCTCTTTCCAAGAATTCCATTAATGTACTTACGGCTATTTCCCCTCCAATAAGCGAGACCGTTTCAACTGCAGTTTCTGCGATCTCAGCATCTTCATCCTCAAAAAGAATACTCAGACTATCTATAGAACTTTCATCAGCAATCTCTGCAATTGCTAAAACTGCCTCAAGTCTAAAAAATGGATCCTCCACTTCAAGTTGTTCGTAAATATATTCAAGCCAGCTGCTTGAAGCTGTCCTGCCCATTGCTCTGACTGCTGACAACCTCATTCGGTCATCAGAATCGTAATATGCATCTAGTATCAATGGTTGAACCCAATCCAAATCTATTGAAGCTAACGACTCTACTGCCCCAGCTCTTAATTCCACAGGTTTATCCTGAGAAGTTATTTCTCGTAAATCTTCGACTATTTTTGAGCCTTCCTCTTTGTCAAATAAACTCATCTCGGTAAGTAGTACATACCTACCTAGAGCCTCCGCAGCTGCAGCTGCAACTTCTTCATCGGGATCCGCTAACAAACCTCTTAGACAGCGTGCAGTTAGACGGTCTTCTGTTTCCTGAACCAATTCTATAGAAGCTCTTCGAATTATCGGATCGATGTCATCAAAAACAATCCTTGCAAAACGACTATATTCATAATCAATACTTTCATCTGATAATTGAATAGCTTGAAAAACAATTGTTTTACGAGTTTCTATGGGTATCTTCAGCCATGTCAATTTTAAGGATTCTACATTCTGTAAATCAAGATCAGAAAAACGTTGCACATCCACTTCACTAGGATTTCCTCCATGTATAAGCTCATCAATCATTTCAGCGAAAGATTCCGAATCTACCTGTTTACCAAGTTCATATTTCCTATCTGATTTATTAGGCTCAGTACTATCCATTTACGTATATTTAATCTTCTGCTTTTAAATCACGAGTTAATAAAAATTCGACGGCTTCCCTTGGCGAAATTCGCCCATCTAAAACAGCTGCAACCCCAGCTATAACAGGCATATCAACATTTTGCTTCTTAGCCAATTCTAAGGCAACTGATGTTGTTGTAAATCCTTCTACTACTTCATTAAATTCAAAAATTACTTTTTTTGGATCTTGTCCTTCACCAATCTTTTTGCCTAACTGGAAATTTCGGCTTAAAGGAGAAAAACATGATGCAGACAAGTCTCCTACACCTGCGAGGCCAAGGAATGTTTCTGAAGATGCCCCTAGGGATTTACCTAAACGTGTTATTTCGGCTAGCCCTCTAGTCATTAAGGCAGAGCATGTATTGGTACCGAACCCCATACCAAAGGCAGCACCCGTAGCTATTGCAATGACATTCTTAAGTGCGCCAGATATCTCAACTCCCACAACATCCAAAGATGTATAAACACGGAAGAAATCACTGCTTAATCCATCTTGCCAAAAAGCAGCTTGTAATCTTGATTGCGAAGCAACTACGGCAAGAGCCGGCAAGTCCTTCACAATCTCACGAGCAAAATTTGGTCCAGAAAGTACGCTAACCTTGTCAGAAGACCAGCCTTCCTCTACTAAAATTTCATTCATAAGTAATAGTGTTTCAGACTCAATGCCTTTGGAAGCACTTAGAATTGGCAACTCTCTTGATATCTTTCTATCCTGGATAGATTTTCGGAAGCTTTGTGCAGGAACTGCCACAACCAAACCATCAAAACTCTCAGGCATCTCACCAGTTGAAAATGCAGATATTGACGACGACAGAATTAAGTCTGGGATCCTTTCTAGTCCTCGACTAGTATTGATCCGCTTTGCCTCATCTTTATCACGTGTCAGAACACTAACTGCAGCACCATTTCTAGCTAATAAATTAGCCAATGTTAATCCCCAAGAAGTTGCGCCAACCACACAAAAATGCACGATTTAATTACTTACCTTCCGGTCTCCCCCTAAACCAATTCGTGGTTCCTCACCTCTATATAAACGTTTTAAATTCGCGACATGGGTAACAAATATAAACATCGTAGCTAAAACCACATAAGCTGTTGTCGAGACCTCAATATGTCCTGATACAGAAAGAATAATAGAAATTATAGTCCCGAAGAAACCTGCACCTAATGACATTACTGAAGCAATTTTAAATATTACCAATAACAAAACCCCTATACCAAGAATTAGTACACCTAACCAAGGCAGTAAAACCAATAACCCACCCATAACCGTTGAAACTCCTCTACCACCTCGAAAACCAGCAAATACGGGAAAAACATGACCCACAGTAGCTGATGCAGCACCTACTAAAGCCAATATGTCATCATTCATAAAATATAAACCAATTATTGCCGGTATCGCTCCTTTGCCAAAATCAAAAATAACTACCACAAAAGCCGCCCCCTTCCCAACAGTGCGCAACACATTTGTTGCACCAGTTTTTCCACTACCAAACTTTCGAAGATCTCCTTTACCTAGTACTCTCGAAATAATTAAACCTGTTGGCAAAGAACCCAATAAAAAAGCAACTAAAATGAGAACTATATATTCAAAGATTATCAATTGTTGTGCCTATCTTCGGTCGAACGTTTAAACAACAATTTAATCGCAGTTCCTTCAAAGTCATATGCTTCACGAAGACTACGTTCTAAGTAACGATGATAAGAAAAATGTACGAGCTTAGGATCATTTACAAACAGTACAAATACAGGTGGATCCACTTCGACTTGTGTAACATACCTCAACTTCAAACGCTTATTGTGTATAACAGGAGGAGAATGATCTCGAAAAGCCTTTGCTAAAGTAGCATTTAACGGACCTGTTTGAACTCTGCGGCTGCGAGCAATTCTTGCAACTTGGACAAGGCGTAACAAATTTGAAAGGCCTCGCTCCTTCTCAGCGCTCACATATGCAATTAGCGCATAAGGCAAAAATCGAAATTTTTCACGAATTTGTGCGTCAAAATTTTTATACTCTTCATCAACTGTATCCCAAGTATCTATTTTGTTAGCAGCTAGGATCACCCCTTTAGAATGTTCCTGTATTAGACCAGCAATATGAGTGTCTTGTGCCGAAATCCCCTTTTCTACATCTACCAAAAGAACCGCCACATCAGCACGTTCCAATGCATTCACAACACGTATTACAGAATGTTTTTCAACACCCTCATCTCTTTTGCCTGGGCGTCGTATGCCCGCCGTATCAATTAAATCAAAAAGACCCTCTTCGGTTTGAATTTGAGTATCAATAGCATCACGTGTTGTTCCTGGAACATCACTCACAATCACACGTTTTTGACCAAGAAATGCATTTACCAATGTTGATTTACCAACATTTGGTCTTCCAATAATTGCAACTTTTGTATGTTCTGTATTCTTTTGTTCAGAATTTTGAGGTAAAAACTCAATAATTCGATCCAATAAAAGGCCTATATTGTGATCATGAATAGCGCTTACAGGAAGTGGATCGCCAAAACCTAACGAAGCCGTATCAGAAACGGACTGAGTTTCCCTCTCCAGAGTATCTGCTTTAGTAGCTAACAAAATATATGGTCTACTTGAAACACGTACTACTTTGGCTATGTCAAAATCACTTGCAGTAAGACCATCGCGTGAGTCGACACATAAGAGTATTAAATCTGCATTTTTTACTGCAAGATCAATCTGATCACTAATCAAACCCGAGTATGTACTCTCTTCTCGTGTTTCGTAACCTCCAGTATCTACGAGACGGAATAGCTTATCTTTCCACGTAACCTCTAATTCCAATCGATCCCTAGTGGTCCCTGGTTCATCTTCCGTAATTGCACGTCTCTCACCAACTATACGATTGAAAAGCGATGATTTCCCTACATTTGGTCGACCAACTATTACAACACTTGGCAAATTAATTTCAATTTCTTGTCCCACCGTTTGATTATTAGTTGTCACTACTAGTCTCTTCTTCAAGTGATAGAAATAGATTTTTTGGTGCATCTATACTCAGTCCAGTTGGCACGTCCACTGTTACTGAATATCGTCCATACCCAACACTGCCATTTTCCAAAGATACGTACACCATAATTTCTTTTTCATTCAAAGAATTTAATAAAGAAGCTGGTCCCTCAATCTTCAGTTCAACACCGTAATTTGCATTCGCTACCTTAAGTCCTGCAGGTAAATCAACAAACTCCGGAGCCACAACTAAAGTTCTGGAACCATACAGCGGTACAATTGTCACCACCACCACCACACTATCAATCTCAGAAGATAATTTTGAATCTAAATTAATATTTCTAATTACCGTAATTGAACCATTAGCATTAGTTACATCAATTGGTAAAACTTCCACATTATCAATATCTAATAAATAATTTTTATCCCCGGAAATAGTAATTGTTGGAGGCAAAAAAGCTATCCCTTCAACAGCAAATCCCTTTCGTGGCTCCCCTGTCACATTTACCGTAATTGGTAAACTTCTCTGAAATGCTCGTTCTGCAATTTTTAAGCGCACTGATACACGACTAGGCTCAATAGAAACCGATACACGGTTCCCACTTTTTGTCACCGCAACCAATTCGCGATCAAATACCACAGTATCTCGTAATCCAGACAAACTAATCGTCGCCTCAACCCGATCTATCCCTTCAACTAAAAAAGGTAAACCTCGAACAGTCACCAAAGAAGGTTGAACCTCTTCATCTAGCAAGACATATCCTGACGGTAACTCACCAATCGTCCTCACAAGAATTGGTATTTCTCTAACCCCCTCTTCAGATACTGGAATAACTACTGCCTCCGGTTCAACCTTCAGAATACGTACACCTTTTACATTAGTCTTAACCTCAACAGCAAGGCTTATCGAGTGACCCGGCGCAACCGAAACAGCATTAACTTCAGCCGTAAAATCTGCCGCCCGCAATTCGTTAATTGTTTCCTGACGAGCCTCGATCAAAACGCGTACAGTTGGTAAATCTTCAACTATTAATCCGTCAGGGACATTTAGTGGCAACACCACAACCGGAGGTTCACCTTCTGCAGGTACAAGGCTACGAATCCTAGGGTTCTCATAGTCCTGCACAACAACCCAAATAATGAAAGCAATGACAAGGCTGAAAGTAATCCCTGCCCAATTATTAACTGCACCCTTTACAGAAGTAATTAATAAACCCCGAAAAAAGGACCTAAGATCATTAGACTGTGGTTCAAAAAGGCTCATTGCATTTCCTTGAATTCACACTAATCCTGAGTAGACGTTGAAATAAAGTTCTCTGCAGAACCAACTATCGGTTGAGTAGATTTACTTAATTGCTCATTAAGCTTGTCGCGAAGAGCTGCTTCACCAGCAACTCGCTCTAATCGTCCCCTTCGAGCAAGAGAAATTAATCCAGTTTCTTCTGAAACAACTATGGAAACTGCGTCTGTTTGTTCGGTAATTCCAATCGCAGCTCTATGTCGAGTACCTAAATTGCGAAGGCTATAATTCAAATCGCTTGATTGAGCCAAAGGTAATTCACACGAAGCTGCAATGAGCTGGTTTCCTTGAACGATAGTAGCCATATCATGCAAAGGGGAATTTGGAAAAAAAATAGATTCTAGCAATTCTGTTGTTAAACGAGCATCCAGACGGATNCCTGTTTCTATAACATCTTGTAGCCCCGTTTCATTAGCTATAACAATAAGAGCACCATGTCTGGAATTTGAAAGTCTACTTGCAACAGAGGCAACAATTCCCACCGCACCAGTATTTGGCTGACGGAAAATTAATTCCCTTAAACTTGTTCGTCCTAGCCGATCAAGTCCTCGTTTTATTTCACTTTGAAATACAATAGCTGCAGCAATAATAAGTGCGAAAAGACCATTTTTAAGAACAAACGAAACAATCAGTAAATCAAACAAGCTACTTATCACAAAAAGAATCAATACTAAGACAAGGACACCTCGCATAAGCGTAACTGCACGCGTACCTCGAAGTACTCGAAAAATGGCAAAAACAACCGCTGCAATAATTAAAATATCTATTATTGCAGGAAGACCAAATTGGCCTAGTACCTCACGAAGAGTTCCAAAATCATCCATTTTCTGTAATCACAATCAGGGTCGTCCAATAAGTTTACTGGATTATTACTAAATCGTGCCCAATAAGAATGCTACTACTGCAGCTTGAGCCCAAGTACGATTTTCAGCCTGATCAAAAATTATTGAATTTTTACCTTCAAAAACTTCATCGGTTATTTCCTCTCCCCGGTGCGCAGGCAAATCATGCATAACCAAAACAGAGTCATCAGCGGACTCCAGTAGCTTTTTATTCACTTGATAATCTTTGAAAACAATACGACGCTGTTCAGCTTCCCGTTCTTGCCCCATCGAAACCCAAGTATCTGTATATACAGCTTGTGCTCCCTCAACAGCTTTTTCAGGAATATCAGTTACGAAAAAACGTCCCCCACTCTCGTTTGCACGTAAATTAGCCTCATTTAGTACTCGTTCAGAAGGCAAATACCCTTTAGGAGTAGCAAGTCGTACATCTAAACCTAACGAAGCAGCAGTCACAACCAAACTTGAGGCAACATTATTCCCATCACCAATAAACGCCAAAGGGAACCCTTTCAGTGTCCCTACTCGTTCATAAAGAGTGAACAAATCAGCAAGTGCCTGACATGGGTGCTCCTCATTAGTTAATGCATTAATCACTGGGACCGAAGAAAACTTCGCAAACTCTTCAACAATTTCCTGAGCAAAGGTACGAACCGCAATAATATCAAGATAGCGACTTAAAACTCTCGCAACATCTTTAATCGCTTCCCTTTCACCAAGACCAACTTCTTGAGGGGCAAGATATGTGGTTTCACCACCTAAATAACGCATTGCAACTTGGAATGAAACTCGCGTTCTAAGCGAGGGCTTTTCAAATAAAAGAGCCAGCTGTTTTCCTTCCAGAATTCGGTTCGGATTCGACTTAAGAGCTGAGGCAGATTTTAGCAAAAAATCTACTTCCTCTGCTTGCAAATCATACGACGCTAATAGGTGTCGATTTTTTTTAGTCATCCAGAAAGTTTATCTTAATTCGATAACCCAACCAACATGCTCCCGCATTACTCAAGTTTTAGTTAGGATCTGTTTAGTAGGGGTGTAGCTCAGTTGGCAGAGCATCGGCCTCCAAATCCGAGTGTCGCGGGTTCGAATCCTGCCACCCCTGCCAAAATGCTTTAGACTTGCTGCCTACGGACAGCAAGCCTAATATCTCGACGGGCCCAGGTGGTGGAACGGCAGACACGCTGGCTTGAGGGGCCAGTGCCCCTTTTGGGGCGTGTGAGTTCAAATCTCACCCTGGGCACCAGTATGGCGCCGTGGCCAAGTGGTAAGGCAGAGGTTTGCAAAACCTTTATCACCGGTTCGAATCCGGTCGGCGCCTAAAATATTTTGAGGAATACAATGGGATTTTCAGACCTAGTAAAACAAGCACAGACAGAAAAACGCACAGTGCTAACTGAAATTGAATCGAAGAATATTTTGCGTGAAGTAGGGATAAATACTACGGAAACTTTTTTGGCCCTGTCCTCTGAGGAAGCTAATAAGAAAGCCAGTGAAATTGGTTATCCCGTTGCCTTAAAAATTGTTGCTTCAGGTATAAGCCACAAGAGTGATGTAGGTGGAGTTATTTTAAATCTGCAAAACAGTGAGGAAGTAGTACACGCTTACGATTCTATTTTAAGAAATATCCAGAACACACATCCAAGTGCGAAGATTGAAGGCGTATCAGTACAAAAAATGGCAGCAGCTGGTACTGAAGTAATTATAGGAATGACATTAGATCAACAATTTGGGCCGGTTATTATGTTTGGTCTAGGTGGTATCTTGGTTGAGATCCTAAATGATGTATCCTTCCGCTTAGCCCCACTTGAAGAAAAGGATGCAATTGAAATGGTTGATGAAATTGCGGCTCGACCAATTCTTGATGGAGTCAGAGGGCAAGAGCCGTGCAACCTTAAAGAATTGTATAAAATGCTTTTACAAATTTCAGTATTTGTAACTGATCATCCAGAAATAAAAGAGGTCGATTTGAACCCAATTATCGTTAACAGTAAGAAGGCTGTGGCTGTAGATGCACGAATTATCCTGAATGATGATCTAGATGAAAGACAGACATTATGAGTGTTCCTGGTCATAATTTAGATCGGATGTTTAATCCAAAAACCGCAGTGGTAATCGGCGATAAAGGGCCAAATTACATGTGGTTAAAAAACAATCAAACCTTTCAGGAAAAAGGCGGCAATCTTTATTCGGTTCAAATTGATGAAAAAGAAATTGAAGGCATTGAAAAACTTGGTTTTAAGAATTACACATCATTAACTGATATTCCTGAGCCAATTGATTACGCAATAGTGGCTGTACCTAGGCAAATTTCACCTTATGTGCTCAATGATTTGATTGAAGTGAATGCGGCAAGTGCTGCATTCTTTACATCTGGATTTGCAGAAACTGGCGAAGAAATAGGAATCACTTTACAAAAACAACTAACTGAAGCAGCTCAAAACGCAAACTTTAATATTATCGGACCCAATTGTATGGGACTTTATCTTCCAAAAAGTGGTATACGGTTTAACCCTGATGTCCCAGCAGCAGATGACGGCGAAGTATCTTTCCTTTCACAATCAGGAACACATAGTATTATGTTTAGTTTAGTAATGGCTGCCCAAGGCATGCATCTTTCTAAATGTGCCTCATTTGGCAACGCAATTATTTTAGACATAAGCGATTACCTAGAGTATCTAACTGAAGATCCAGATACAAAAGTCATAGGGCTGTATGTGGAAGGTGTAAAAGATGGTTCACGCTTTTTTCATGCTCTGAAAGAAGCGTGTCGTCGCAAACCTGTCGTAGTTTGGAAGGGTGGGCAAACAGAAGCAGGGGCACTTGCAACGAAATCCCACACTGCTTCTTTAGCTTCACCTGAACCCGTGTGGGAAGGGATTATGAAACAGTGTGGTGCTATTTCGACAAGCGGCTTAGATGAAACTGTTGATGTTATGAAATTGTTACTCAATTCAAAATCAACTGAGGGGCGAAAACTAGGACTAATGGCAATGACTGGAGGCCAATCAGTTTCAATTACTGATGCTTTCTGTAAAGTTGGGTTTGAAGTCCCCTCTTTAAGTAAACAGTCATACGATGAATTAGAAACTTTTTTCAACATAGTTGGTGGTTCCTATCGAAACCCACTTGATATGGCTGGAACAATACAAGGTAACACCGAGACGCTACAGAGAATTTTAACAATTTTGGATGATGATTCTGAAATAGATGCAATAGTTATGGAGCAATCTGCAATGTTTGGAGCCAGACAATGGAGGAACAAACCTGAAGCACTCGATGCAATGCTAGACGTTTTAGCAGAGCATAAAAAACGTTCCCAAAAACCATTTTTCACAGTTATGCACCCAGCTCATGAAGAAGCATTTGTAGTTGAAGTACGGCAAAAATTTGCTGAACACCAAATTGCGGTTTTCCCTAACTTTGAACGAGCAGCTTCCGCCGCAGCATTAGCACTACCTTATTGCCTTGTTAAGTGATTTGATCACTCAATTCTACTTGTGAACCTAGTAATGTCCTCGAGAGAATCTAGTGGCTCCACACCTTTAAAAGATAACTTTGCAACACATTCAATATGCGCAGTTTGGGGGAACATATCTATTGGGGTAACATATTCGAGCTCATATCCGTGCTCTACTAGTTTTTTAAGATCTCGCGATAATGTTGCTGGATCACAAGATACATAAACCAAACAACGGGGTGCACTTACAATAATCGAATCTAATACTGCAGGATGACAGCCTACACGCGGGGGATCTAGAATTACAGCATCAACTGACTCTCCTAAATCAGGTAAGACATCCTCAACTTTTCCAACACGAATAGCGATATTAGCAAAATCTTGAGTATTAAACTCAGCATCTTTAGTCGCGCCAACAGATTCCTCGATAGCCATAACCAGGCGGAAACGTGAAGAAAATATCACTGAAAATGTACCAACCCCAGCATAGGCATCTACAAGTAAATCACCTGACGTTGGTAAAGCTTTTCGAACGAGTTTAACCAAGTTTTCTGCTTGCGCACTATTTACTTGAAAAAAAGATGACTGACTAATTCGAAACCGAAAACCAGCTAATTCTTCGTGATAACAACTCTGCCCAGAAATATCTGGTATTTCGTTAATTTGGGGACTTATTAATGCTTCATTTGTCCCTTCACTCTTTCGAAGCTGTACTTGATGTAACCCCCCAACATGCCCCTGGATTTTAGGAATTTGTTCGTTAATCCATGGTACTGCTACAGCACAATTAGTAACCTTAACTAAGCCGCGATGACTTCTTGGTATAAAACCCACATCGCCAAATAACCTACCAGTTGAAAAACGTACATGGTTCCGATAAGCCCAAGGGTTTTCAGCCGGAATCATTGGGTTAATTTTAAAACTTCCAAACTCTCCAATACGTAACAAAGCATCTCGGACAATTTCTTCCTTCGCTTCAATCTGACTGCTGTACTCAAGATGTTGAAATTGGCACCCCCCACACTCGCCAAATATATTGCATTTTGGATCAATTCTGTCTTGAGAGAATTCAAGTACTTCCGCAACTGTACCTGTCGCATAATCTTTATAATCGTGTTCTATCTCGACAACACATTTCTCACCGGTTGCAGCACCTGCAACCAATAGTCTTTTTCCAATTTTAGTTTTCGCCAGACCGTAACCACCAGAAATGATTCGTTCAATATTTACAATCTGTAAACGATCTTCATCTGCTATTTCTAATTCTTTTCGTTTTCGACGTCTTCGTTGACTCATTTTTTGCTGCAACACGAACCAACACCATACAAATCTATCGTATGAGAGTTTAATTCAAAATCAGCACCTTGCGCCTGCCTATTTACTGCTTGGTCTATATGTGCATCAATAAACTCAGTAACTACGCCACAGACCGTACAAATAAAATGATGATGATGCTCACCTGTAGATGCCAATTGATAACGTACAGCACCACCTTCCATGTTAACTCGACAAATAATCCCTAAATCCTGAAACAAACGCACTGTTCGGAAAATTGTTGCCCGACCAATTCCAGGCAAAGCATCCGATACCATTTCAATTGTAAATGGTCCCTTATGGTCGTATAAGACCTTATTAACAGCTTCTCGAGTAGCTGTTAAACGATATCCATTTTCCTTTAAAGCAATTAGTGAATCATCCGGATAGCGCATACAGGATGGTAGTCAGATATAAAATTCAGGTCAATAGCAATTTGATATTAAGTATCAATAAGGATATTGTAATGATATCAAGTATCAATAGGTATCTTTCATGAAATTAAGATTTAAAGAACTTTTCGCATTACTACTAGTTTGCTGTGTTTCATTCGTAGCCATAGCAGGATGTTCAAGCGATAACGATTCAAATAGCGCTGAAGCTGAAACAATAATTGTGTCAGCTTCTATTTTTCCTATAGCTGATCTAATTCGCCAAATTGCAGATGATAAGGTTCAGGTTAACTTAATTTTGGAACCCGGTGATTCACCACACACCTACAATCCCACAATAAAAGAACAAGAAAAAATTAACGAATCAAGCCTAATTTTTATCATCGGTCATGACCTAGATAATTGGGCTGCTCAAGGAATCGCCAATAAACAAAAGATTATTTCATTAGATAAGAACTTAAATTTAATGGAATATGGCGAAGACGGACATCATGACGAAGATGGACATGATGATCATGAAGGACACGATCATGAGGAAGATGAACATCATGACGAAGACAAACATCATGACGAAGACAAACATCATGACGAAGACAAACATCATGACGAAGATGGACATGATGATCATGAGGGACATGATCACGAAGGCGTCGACCCTCACTACTGGCTCGACCCCAGAAACGCACAACTTATGGTTCAAACGATCGCATCCGAATTAAGTAGGATAGATCCCCAAAACAAGAACCTTTATCAGAAAAATGCTCAAGAAATTAGTAGGGAACTGGAAAAACTTTATGATGAAATGCTGTCACTACTACAGCCTGTTCAAACAAAACCCTTTATAACGTTGCATGATGCCTGGGGCTATTTTGGCAACGCTTTTGGTTTGCGGATTGTAGGTAGCTTTGAACCTTCGGCTAGCGAACAGCCTACTCCAAGATACTTGCAAGAGCTTCAGGAACTAATCTCAGATTTACAAGTCACAGCAATATTCTCTGAACCACAATTAGCCGTATCGTCACTATCCTCATTTGTAAGCGATAACAAACTCGCTATGGGAGTTATAGACCCGATAGGAGGAACAGAGGATCGAGATAGTTATCAGGCTCTAATTCGTTTTAATTGCCTCGCAATCCTACAAACTTTAAGCAACGTTGAGGAAGATTGTCCGTGTTGAGGAAGATGAACATCATGACGAAGATGGACAGCAGTAACAGTGGTAGAATCTTTAGAAAATGACCACAGCCGAACATAGTGAAGATATAGAAAATATTGTTGATTGCCAAAATCTTTCAATTCATCGTGATATGCGCGAGGTACTACACAACGCATCCTGTTGTATACCAATAAACGCACTGACTTTTATAGTTGGTGAAAATGGGTCGGGAAAAACGACACTGGTGCAGAGTATCTTGGGTCTGCTACCAATAACGAATGGGGAAATTAAATTAAATTCTAAATCCAAAAAAGAATTAGTTTTTGGCTACGTTCCTCAAAGTGTTAATTTTTCTAAACATATCCAAATGACTGTTTCTGAATATCTAAAATATAGTGCCTCCGTACCTTCTGATTTAATCGAGGAAACACTTAGTATTGTAGATTTCCCTGAGACACATCTACACAATCGCTTAACGGAATTGTCTGGTGGCCAAACTCAAAAATTACTTTTAGCTGCAGAACTATTTAGAAGTCCTGATATTTTATTTTTGGATGAACCACTATCTAACGTTGATGATTCTAGTGAAAAACATATCATCGACGTAATTTTAGGAATTAAAAATCAAGGCGTTGCAATAGTTATTATTACTCATGACTGGCAAATGGTTTCCTCATATGCAGACCATGTAATTTGCCTAAATACAAACTTCTTATGTGAACTTTCTTCGAGCTGCATTTGTAAAAATTCACTCTCAAAATTAAATATAAGAAATATTCAGAAAGCAACTCCTGACCCACAAAGCTCACATCCTGGATATTGCTATATTGAAAACATCTAAATGGACTTCTTTGAACTATTTTCAATTCCTTTCATAATTCGTGCCTTGATAGGGTCTGTTTTGCTCTCCATCATATTCGGACTTTTTGGAACATTTATAGTGCCAAGACGCATCAGCTTCATGGCAGATGGGATCAGTCATGCATCTTTACTTGGTATTGCTTTCGGTCTATTTATTGGAACATACCCGTTAATTTACGCATTTCTGGTAGCAGCAATTTTCGGCTTTATTCTTGCCAAGGTAAGTGAAAGTAGTCGTATTACTGAAGACGGGTTTATAGGTATCCTCTTGACGGGTGGCATGAGTGGAGCCTTAATTCTTTTGTCCTTTGTCCCCGGATATAAGCCCGAACTATTTAGTTATCTATTTGGCAATATCTTAAGTATAGAGTGGATGGATTTATATATACTGGCAGCTTTTTTTGTTATAACACTCGTTATTTTATATTCCCAATGGCGCCCACTAGTTATGTCTACTATGCACGTAGAACTTGCCCAGGTTTTAAGAATGCCTATTAAGCGAACTCGCTACTTTCTTTTCGTCGGAACAGCAATTGCATTGATTGCTGGAGTTAAACTGCTTGGCGTAATACTTGTTTCTGCACTCCTTATTACGCCTGTACTAACAGCAAATCAAATAGGTACCACATTCAAATCAACACTAATTCTCACACTAATTATTGGAACCTTAGGATCTATCGTTGGAATCATCCTGTCTTATGTTTTCGACATTCCGACAGGACCTGCTATTGCCTTATTGCTTGTGGCAATGTTCACAGTCTCCCTAGTTTACTCAAACCTTTTTAAAAATATAAAAGTTTAAAGAACCTTTTACATCATTAAGAAATCACGAAACTGATTGATATCAGTTCTAGAAAAACCAAGAGACTTTAAATACCCCTCTGCATTTCCATATTTCTCGTGCAACAAATCTAAAAATTCTTCCATGTACAAAGTAGGCGATAGCATTCGTTCACGTAGCTCTTCACGTGAGCCATCAGGAAATCTACCAGAGTCTTCAAGGTAATCCATCAATTCATCAACACTCTCGGAACTGACTGCGTAGTCATCTGCAATTACTTCCTTTTCTACATTTGCCAAATCCAGAATTATGCCAGCAGTTATTCCAGTTCGATCTTTTCCTGCCGTACAGTGCACAAGAATGGGATAAGAAGAAGGTTGCATATATAGCTCAAAAACTTGCCGCCATCGATCTTTCCCTCGCTCAAGGTGTGCCAGATATCGACTTCCAGATTGCCCAACCCCAAATGTTATATCGAGTTCTTCTCGTTGAACACGCATATTTTTTTCGGAATTTATTACTGATATATTCTCCCTCCTACCTACAATCTCAACTAAAGCACCTAGGGTTGGATTATCAGTTAACTCTTCAGGGTGCCTGAGGTCTATGATTGTTTTAAGGGAAAGTTTTTTTTGTAAACTCTTAGCTTCCTCAATATTGAACCTGTCTGGAGAGGCAGAACGGAATAAAATCCCAGAACGTACTACTCCTCCCAACCTTGATTTATATCCACCAAAATCACGAAAATTAAACGTTCCTGTCGTTTCAATTAAACTCATATTTCTCAACACAAGCTAACGTACTACACAGTAATAAGGTAATCCAAGAAAATTTAAACATTGGTCAAGTTCTGTTTATAATTACTCAATATTTAAAGGAAGGTTACTAAATGACACCCATAGAAGAATTACTTGAAAGAGATGCCATTAAAAATGTTCGCATAATGTACTCACATTACTTTGATATGGGAGACCTCGATAATTTAGCCTCACTTTTTTCTGAGGACGCGATTTGTGAATTTGGACCAGAATACGGAGGCGACTGGGTTGGTCGAGAAGCGATTAAAGAGGGGTACAGTGCTTTTGTAGGAGAACCTTTCACAGGCGCAATGCATGCAAATACAAACCCCTGGATAGAACTAACCGGTGAAGACACAGCCAAAGGACGTTGGTACCTTTTGGATCTCTCTCTTAGCGATGCTAATCAGACTGCTATGACAGGACTCCTTGGCATATACGATGATGTATACAGAAAAATCAATGGAAAATGGCTCATTGAACGAACTAGAATAGATTTCGTCTGGCCAAGAAGAGAATATTACGGACCTCGCTAAGTCCTAGTCTAGTTCTGCGATTTTAGGAATCTCAGCATTAGCTATATCTTCAAGACCTCTTGGAATTCCACTTGTTTCTACCTCTTGGACCCTTTTCAGAACATCTGCAAATCGCTCACGCTGATCAGGCGTACTCATCGGCATCCCTAATCCGATTCTAGAAGCATATTCGCGGTTCTCTGTCAAAAAAGTTGGCAAATTGTCATATGTCGAAGTCTGCGCAAAGCCATGTAAAACATCCTCTGGTATCACTTGCTTCATCTCCTCCCACTTCCCTTGTAGTGACAAAGAATGCAATTCTTTACCGAGATCAAGCCACCCATGGATAGCAAAAACTTCGTGATAAGAACGAGTTGAACCATAAAAGGAAATCGGTTGACGCAGTTGTTCCAGACCTTGCTCTATATCAGACTCTGTTTCTCCAAAAACAGTGAACCCACCACCTGATAATTCTATATCATTCCAAGTACGAGCAGAGCGTTTTAACCCAACAGCAATATTTGGCAGAACAACCTCTCTCATAAACTTATCTGTCATAAAACCATGTGGCAAAACACCATCAGCCACTTCGCCAGCTGCACGGGCCATGCCATCACCAACACACGCCAAAAATACTTTCGGAGCAGGATAATCGATCGGACCAGGATTGAAAGTTGGGGATGTCAAAGTATATTGATAATGCTCACCAACAAAATCAGGTTTTCCACCATTCTGAAAATTATCCCAAATAGCTCGCATCGTTCGGATATATTCTTTAATTCTGGGGGCAGGTGCTGTCCATGGAACACCAAAGCGACGCTGTATATGTCCTTTAACTTGAGTACCAAGACCTAATGAAAAACGTCCTTTGCTCAAATGTTGTAAGTCCCAAGCTTCCATCGCAAGCACCATAGGGGAACGAGGAAAAGCAATAGTAACTCCAGTCTGCACTTCAATCCGTGAAGTTGCATTTAGTGCAATTGCTGCCGCAAGCATCGCATCATGTGATGTTTCAGGTGTACCTGCAAAATCATACCCAGCATCTTCAGCATATTTTATCGCTGCTTCTACTTCCGTTAGCCAACTACCGCCAAAAGAACCTGCAACCTTCATTATTTACCTCCCACCCACAGTTTCGTAAGGTGTTGATAAAGTTTACTTTTTTATTTTACTGTGCGCCCATTTTTAAAATATTTTCTGCCTCTATAAGGTTCTCTCGCGTATTCACGTTATGAAAACTAACCAATCCGGGATCAATTTCCTTTATTTTCATTTCTTCAATTTCACGAATTTTTAACCCATGAAATGTATTGATGATTTTTCTTTCACCATTTTCTAAGGCTTGAATAAAAATTTTTTTACAAATCTCTCGTCTATACACAGCAACTAATGGCTGAAGTAATCCATTAATCCGTGGGAGCACAAGATCGTAATCTTTAGTGCAATCATTTAAAAAAGACCATAATTCTGGAACTATTAACGGAGTGTCACAACCTATAGCGATTACTAACTCAGTATCCAACGAATCAAAACCTGTAATAAGCCCAGCTAATGGACCTCTATTTAGATACTGGTCATCAACTATTTTTACCCCATTATGTAAAAATGGGATTTTTTGGCTAGGTGCTTTCACTATTACAGTTTTTTCTGCTATTTCGGTAACTGATCGAACTGACCATTCCAAAAGAGTTTTACCTTGCAGTAAGGCGCTTCCTTTATCGGAACCAAATCTACTACTTTTCCCCCCCGCAAGAACAACAGCCCCTAAACTCAAATTAGGCCTCACAAAAACAATTCATCACAAAGTCATACAAGCAGTTTCAACTACTTTGGCACAATCAAGCATTTCAGGAATTACTAAATATTCATCAACTGTATGTTGTTCATAACCTCCTCGACCTATAACAACACTGGCAATTCCATGCCCACGAAAAATATTCCCATCAGTCCCTCCACCAAACGCCTGAGGAGCCGGTATCATTTCCAAACTTTCCAAAACTTTAAAAATAAGCGTTGCAGCTGGATCTAGTGGATCTAACTTGAATCCAGGCATTTTTAAATCAAAATCAGCATCAATCTCCGCATCAGGCCAAGCTTGTCTGATCTGGTCCAAATGTACCATTGCATCAGCTACCAATAATTCTACAGTCTCTTTGCTCATAGAACGCATTTCACCTTGAATTCGACATCTGTCCGGAACTGCATTAACAACATGACCCCCTGAAATAATCCCTACATTTCCAGTAGTCTCGTCATCCAGCCTACCTTGCGGTAAACCAACAATGATTTCGGAAGCGATCCGAATAGCTGGCACACCTTTTTCAGGTTCCAAACCTGCATGCGCAGCTCGTCCAATAACCTGAATGTCGTACCCATAGTAATAGGGAGATGCACTTTGTATCGTAGTAGGAGGACCACCAGCATCAATTACTATCGCAATATTTGAACTAAGATCTGAATAATTTAGGTTGACCGCTCCCACCAAACCAATTTCTTCACCTCGTGTCAAAACAATCTCAAGAGGTCTATGGTTAGAATCATCTTCTTGAATACTCTCCACCACCTCCAAAATCACAGCACAACCACCTTTATCATCAGCTGCCAATATGGTGGTTCCGTCAGAACGAATAATATCCGGCCCATCGAAATGCGGTGTTATCCCTTTACCTGGTTCAACCGTATCCAAATGTGCAGACAACAATATAGGTGAACCAATAGTTTCGATAGAACTTGTGGGATCAGGGTAACGACCTAAAACATTCCCATGATCATCTTCCCAAACGTCAACATTTAAGGATTTCAAACGGCGGACCATCTCTTCAGCCATCAAATCTTCCTCACCGGACGGCGAATCGATTTTTACCAATTCAAGAAAACTATCTACCAATCGTTCTCGATCAATCATACTTAGAAATTACGAGCCACCAGTACCCATTAACTCTAGTGATACACCAGTCTCTACACCGTAACCATTTAGAAGTGCATGAATTTGCCTAGATGTTGAAACAATTCTTTCTGCTTCATGCGTAACCGCTTGGCTTCCATCGCAAAGGGCTTCTTCTGGATTGCTATGAATATCAAATTCCAAGCCACCTGCACCTGCAGCCACAAACCCATAGGCAACACGTTCAACAAGCTTTCGATCTCCACTACTATGTGATGGATCAGCAATCAGTGGGAGATGCGATTTCATTCGAACAAGAGGAATCATACTTATATCTGCTGAAAAACGTGTCGCAGATTCAAATGCACGAATGCCTCGATAACAAAGAATTACATTTGGGTTGCCTCTATGACTTGGCTTACCACTACGATCGAGACCGGACATTAAATAAGCAGCTGCACACAACCACTCATTTAAATCGTTACCCATACCATGCTTTAAAATTACAGGGACGTTAAGTAACGATAATTCCTCAAGCAAAGGCGAATATTGTGAACTACGCGCGCCTACCTGAATAATATCTATACCGGCCTTTAAAAATGCCTCTAGATGACGCAGATCTATTAATTCACTAACTATAGGTAGCCCTGTTTCCTGCCTCATTGCAGATGCGATTTCTAGCCCTTTTTCAATTTCCAGTCCCCTGTAATCGTAAGGACTCGTTCGAGATTTATCGACGAAAGTACGCAGTACATCTACCCCGGAATCCTTGGCAAGTCTTGCAGAATCCAGTGCCTGCTTCTCAGTTTCGATTGCGCAAGGTCCACCTATAATTGTTAGATTCTTTCCACCGATTTTTAAATTGCCCAAATCTATTACCGTATCTTCTGGATGAAAAGATCTACTTGCGTCTTTAAATTTCTCCGTAATTCGAATCACTCGGTCTACTCCAGGCAACTCTGAAATCCTTCCTTCATCAATAACTCCAGCGATACCCTTTACTCCAATCACAATACTTCCTGTACCAACTATTGATTCACAAAAAAGACCATAATCACTTTTTATCCGATCAATTACTCGCTCGGCTTCATCTCCAGAAGCACCTTCTACCATGTGAATAATCATTTCACTTACCTATACATTTACAAAACTAGACAGTTATTGTCCTATAGCTGAGCACAACGCGCGATCATGCTGGCTAAATTTTCCGTGAATTTAAAAAAGCAAAGCACTCAAACGTTTCTGGTATTCACGCACAAGTGGATTATCTAGCCCAAGGATATCAAACACAGCTAGAATGGCTTTTCTTGCAGCATCATCGGCAAAATTCCTATCTATCTGGACCGACAATAACAATTCATCCAAAGACTCTATAAACTGTCCGTTCGCTGCAAGCATAACCCCCCAACGATAATGAGATCTTGGGCTTTGAGGCTCGTCCTCCACCTCACCTTTTAAATCTTCACCTTCATGTTTTTGGGCAAATTCATGTAAAAATATCTCGTGCTGCATAACTTTCGCACGTCTGTCTGGTAATGCTCGCTTTATACACTCTAATGCCTCATCTTTTTCATTCTTATCCAGCAATATGGCAGTCAATCCTAATAATGCATCCACACTATTAGGGGAATCCTCTAACGCAGCGCGAAAAGCAGATTCAGCAGATTCAAAATCACCACTGTCTGCAAGACCCTCTGCCTCCTGTATCGCAGATTCAGCAGCAGTTGGAGCAAGTTCACTAAAGAATTGAACAATATTTTCTTCGGGCAAAACACCAGTAAATTGACCAACCACTTCACCATCCTTGAAAGCTTTCACTTCAGGGATAGCTTCAATTTGAAATTTAGTAGCTGTTTCAGGATTCTCGTCAGTATTCAATTTTGCCAGTCGTACAGCCTGCCCTCTTTGTGCAGCAACATGTTCAATTGTGGGGCCAAGGATTTTACACGGCTCACACCACGGAGCCCAAAAGTCTACTACAACAGGACGACGATTTGATTCGTCTATCACTAGTGCATCAAAAGAACCATCTGAAACATCAATGGCTGGCATAACAATACTTCCTATCTAAATTAGGCATTCACCTCGTACGCAGACCTCAAAGCCTCTAGTCTAGCTCCAACGGGAATACGCAGATCTGCATGCGTCATAATGTATGGATCATCATCTCGAATGCCTTCAAAAATCATTTCTGCGACGATATCCGGACTCAAGCCTTGCGCAATACCCTCTGCAGTTTGTTCCGCATCATTGTTCAGACCCTCAGGCCCACCAAATTGAACTGGCCGATTACGACCCGCGTCTACTATATTCGTAGCAACAGCACCAGGACATAAAACACTAACTCCTATATTGAGTTCCTTTAGATCCCCTCGCAAATGTTCAGACAAACCTACTACCGCAGTTTTTGAAGCACAGTATGAAGCAAGGTTAGGGACACCAAACAAACCTGCCAGCGAAGCCGTATTCACTATATGGCCACCAGCTTCAGCTTTGACCATCAACGGAAGGAAAACACTAACTCCATTAATTACACCATCTAAATTCACCCCCATAACCCAAGACCAATCATCACTTGTCATATCAACAATATTTTTAAAAGTGGCAACCCCTGCATTGTTAAAAATCAGGCTCGGTATCCCTAAATCCCTAACTACAGCATCTGCTAATGCTTCAACGCTTGTCCTATCAGAAACGTCCGTTCGTACAACAATGGCCTTTCGACCTAAATCGCGTACGCCTCTAGCAGTCTCTTCTCCACCCTCTATATCTACATCCGCAATAGCAATATCCATGCCATTTTCCGCAAACTTTAAACTTGCAGCGCGACCGATACCACTACCGGCGCCAGTCACAACTGCGATCTTATCCTTGAAGTCTTTCATCAATATGTTCCCTTCGCGTACACTGTATCACGGTCTTAGGAGGTAAAAAAATGGTAGCACAGAAGGTTTCAAAAAATGGTGTACTTCAATTTGATGCACTAGAACAAACTTTAGAAAATGATTTACGTGTCATAGTTGTACCCACAGGTCTTCCTCACTTAGTTTCACTGCAGATCCCTGTACAAACAGGTTCTCGTAATGAAATTGAAAAAGGAAAGACTGGGTTTGCGCACTTTTTTGAACATATGATGTTTCGCGGAACAGAACAATTCCCGACCCATAAATATCAAGAGATCATGACTAGTGTTGGAGCCCGTCAAAACGCATATACAACAGACGACTACACAAACTACCACGCGACGTTCTCTTCCAAAGACCTCGCCACAGTCTTGGAACTTGAAGCGAATCGCTTTAAGAATCTTAATTATTCAATTGAAGACTTTCAAACAGAATCACGAGCAGTACTTGGCGAATACAATAAGAGCAGTGCAAATCCACTAGCTAAACTTTTTGAAATTCAACGTGATCACGCATTTACACGTCACACATACAAACATACAACCATGGGTTTTTTAACTGACATTGAAGATATGCCGAACCAGTTTGAATATTCTCGCGAATTTTTTAATCGTTGGTACCGGCCTGAATACACCAGTATTTTGATCACGGGTGACGTCGAGCCGAAACAGACAATTGAGCTTGTCAATGAATATTGGGGGGATTGGAAAAAGGGAAGTTACACCAACATAATTCCTCAAGAGGTTCTTGCCAATCAACCAGTCATAACCCACTTAGATTGGGAAACACCCACGCTCCCTTGGGTTACGATTGGTTTTCATGGCCCTGCTTTCTCTGAAACAGAAAAAGACTTTGCAGCCCTTGATATCCTTATGGATCTTGAATTCGGAGAGACATCTGAAATTTACCGACAATTAGTTGAAGAAGATCAGATAGTCGATCAACTATTCACAATGCATAGCCCACACGTAGATCCATCCCTGACAACTGTTCTTGCTCGCGTTCGAGACATTAAAAACTTAACTTTTGTCCGTGATAGTCTCCTCAAAACAATTTCGCAATTGCACGAACAAGTGCCTAATCAGGAACGTATCGATGACGCCAAATCACACACGAAGTATGGATTTGTAAGAACACTCGACAATTCAGAGTCAATAGCCTCAACTCTCGCTCAATTTGTTCACTTCAAACGATCATATTCAACACTCAATAACTACTACGAACTTTACCCGAAACTTACTAGGGGAGATTTAGCAGACGTCGCAAGAAAATATTTAACCGAAGAAAGAATGGTTATTGCTACTGTTTCTCATGATTCATTACCTCAAACATTCAAATCGTCTCCAAAAATTTTGAAACCAAAGAAAATTGAAAACCGTGAACTTCCTTATATCCTACAAAAAACCCCATCCCCACTTCTAAGATTCAAGCTCTTATTCAACATTGGTTCCTCCAACGACTTCACATCCAAAGAAGGGATCGCTGCTTTAACCGCTTCAATGATTACAGATGCAAGTAGTTCTCTTATGTCTACCGAGGAAATTAATCGTGCACTGTTACCACTTGCAGGTTCTTTTGATTCACAAGTGGACAAAGAAATGACTGTTTTCACAGGTGTTGTTCATAAAGAACAAATCACTAAATTCTTAGACATAGTTTTACCGCAATTAGTATCTCCAGGATTTAAAGAAACTGACTTTGAGCGTTTAAAAAATCAACAAGAGAATAGGCTGCTTCAAGATCTACGCGCAAACAATGAAGAAGAATTAGCAAAAGAAGAATTACAAAACAATATTTTTTCTGGTACCCACTATGGACACACCGTTCTTGGAACAGTTAGTGGTATTCAAAAGATAACCATCGACGACATTAAAATGTTTGCTTCGCAAAATTACAGCCTAGAAAATCTACAATTAGGATTCGCAGGCGATTTTTCACAAGAGCTCATAAATCAGATAACTGCTCAGTTAAACAAATTACCAGTGGGGAAAAAAACACAGCGTGCCAAAATCAGTGGAAGAAAAATTGAAGGACTCGAAGTCGAAATCATTCAAAAAGACACACGTGCTACATCAATTTCACTAGGCCACCCCATCGATGTAACGCGTTCTCACCCAGATTTCTTTGCACTATGGCTAGGAAGAGCTTGGCTTGGTGAACATAGATCATCTACGGGACGTCTTTTTCAACAAATTCGTGAACTTCGCGGACTTAATTATGGAGACTACGCATATATCGAAGCGTTCCCACAGGGAATGTATCAATTTTTCCCAAATCCCAATTTAGGACGACGGAATCAAATATTTGAGATCTGGATCCGGCCAGTTTTACATCAAAATGCCCACTTCACCCTAAAGTTAGCTCTACATGAACTTCGTGAATTTATTAACGAAGGTCTTTCGGAAGAAGCTTTTGAAAGAACCAGAGACTATTTGGAAAAAAACGTGTTAATCATGACGAAAACTCAAGATCAAATGCTCGGTTATGCACTAGACAGCGAATGGTATGACGCTGGAGATTTCATTACGGAAAGCCAAAATCAATTAAAAAAATTAACAAGGGATTCAGTCAATCTAGCAATCAAAAAACATCTTTCAGGAAAAAACTTAGTAGCGACAATAATTACTGATAATGCTCAAGAATTTAAACAAACTTTGACCGAAAACAAACCCGCAACTCTCACATACGACTCAACAAAACCAGATGACCTAATTAAGGATGACACCGTCATTGGTGAATTAGATATGGAAGTAAATATTGGAAAAATACGTATCACACCAGTCGAAACGATATTTAACTAGTTACCTTAATTTCGACAACTGACTTTCAAAATCTTTTTCTGTATAAACAGGTAGTTGACATACCATGTCTTCGCAAAGCCAAACAGCTGCACCCTCTTTCGGAGGTTGGCGATCCTTAAAAAGTTCCAAATCAGGTTCAGGAAAATCACTGGTAGCTATTACGAGCCAAGGAAAATAACTCTTCGCCAACAAACGTTCAAATAAATGTCTCTCGCTCAGTTCACCAACAATTACAACTTCACGATTTTGTTCAAGTAACATCTCATTTAACAACAATGTGGAACCAAAACCGCTAGGCGATTCAGTAATTCGGGAAGCTAGCATTTCGCAAAAGTTATGTGCGAGCGTCGCACCTTCAGAAAAATTAAAATAGCGATCAATCCAAACACCTAATTGGACTGCCGAAGCATTTGCATTTGGGTACGCAGCATCATAATAAGAACGTTGCCTGAAAAGAAGTTCTTCACCGTCATCAGGCGTATCATAAAAACCAAGCTCATTCTCATCTTTAAAATGATCACTTAACACAATATTTAATTCTTTTGCCCAAAGTAACTGCTCCACATCACCAGTAGCTTTATACAACTCAATTAAGCCTAATCCTAGGTAAGCATAATCTTCCAACATTCCAAAAATACGAGGCTTATCAGCACTCCAAACATGCATTAAGCGCCCATCTTTCCACAAATTTCTTTTTATGAAATCTGAAATATTCATGGCGATTTTTATATAGTGCTTTTCCCCTAAAACTCTCCCAGCTTCAGCGAACGCTGCCATTGCTAACCCATTCCAAGAGGTTAGTACTTTGACGTCAGTCCCAGGAGGAATCCTTTTACATCTAGCCTCAAAAAGTTTTTGTGAGCTGCTCTCAAGACTTTTTTTCAAATTTTCCGTGCTCATTTCAAATTTAAGAGCAATGTCATCGAGGTTAGCTCTATTGGAGATGACACTTCTATTTAATAAATCCGGATGATGCGGATCAACAAAATTCCCAGTCTCCGTTATACCCATTGCTTCACAGAAAATTTCGCTATCGGCTCCTAAGACATTAAAGACCTCTTGTTTTGTCCAAACAAAATACTTTCCTTCTATACCTTCACTATCTGCATCTTGCGCACTATAAAAACCCCCTTGAGGATCTAACATTTCGCGCTCAAGATATGACAGCGTTTCTTGCACTACCCGAAGATAAATAGGCTCATTAAAAATTTGGAATGCATGCAAATATATACGGACCAGCTGTGAATTGTCGTACAACATTTTTTCAAAATGTGGAACTAACCAGCTCTCGTCAACACTATATCGAGCGAAACCTCCCCCCAGCTGATCATACATACCTCCATTTGCCATAAAGTGAAGTGTCTTCTTTAACATCTCTTCTATAACCATTCTCTCTCGCTCCGGTAGTGAATCCGCTTTAGAAAAATGGGCAAGTAAGAATTCAAGGTTAGAAGGACTGGGAAATTTAGGAGCCCCACCAAAGCCACCCCATTCCGAATCAAATAAAACCTCGAACTTACTAATAGCATCCGCCGACAAGTCTGTAGTAATAGCATTTATGGCATCAGAATTTGCAAACAATTTGTCAGCCATTGATGCCAATTGGCTAGTAATTTCTTCTGCCGAGGTTTGAACATCATCACTATTTTCAATCCAAGCATCGTGAATAGTCTGTAACAATCTAGGGAATCCAGGCCTCCCATATCCGTCTTGCGGAGGAAAATAAGTTCCAGCATAAAAAGGCTTCCTGTCAGGAGTAAGAAAAACTGTCATAGGCCAACCGCCTTGACCAGTCAACGCCTGAACAGAAGACATATATAGACTGTCAACATCCGGACGCTCTTCACGATCAACTTTGATATTCACAAAGTAATTATTCATAAGATCGGCTATTTCTTTGTTTTCAAAAGATTCATGTGCCATCACATGACACCAATGGCACGTGCTATAACCAACTGAAAGTAAAATTGGTTTTTTTTCTAAGACTGCTTTTTCAAAAGCTTCTTCCCCCCAAGGAAACCAATCAACCGGATTTTCTGCATGCTGTAGTAAATACGGACTAGTTTCCATTGCAAGTTTGTTAGCCATAGTTCAATTCCATTTTTTTAATTACTGCTAGGTTAACGAACACACCTTATCCAGTCATTAAACTCACTTGCGCAGTCGCTATATGAGCAGACAATAAAGAGAATGTACGAAAGTGAATTGCAAATAACTATCGAATCTGTACACAAGGCAGGCATTGAAATTCTGAAGATGCGTAATGAAGGTGTTCGCTATGGACACAAATCAGGCCGAGAGTTGGTAAGTGAGGCAGATCTAAAAGTGAGTGAAATCCTTAGAGATTCACTCACTACTCCTTTCCCTGACACAGGCTGGCTTAGTGAAGAGGATGCAGATACAGCAGACCGTTTGCAGAAAGAACGTGTATGGATTGTCGACCCGATTGATGGAACTAGAGAGTTTCTACAAGGCTTTCCTGAGTATGCAATTTCAGTTGCTTTAGCTGTTCAAGGAAATCCTGTACTCGGTGTCGTGTTTAATCCTGCCACTAAAGAAACTTTCTCTTCTATCTCTCCCGCTAAAAACGCTTTTTCAAATAAACAAACAAATTCAATGGTTTCCGAAGGACTGAACGAATATACGGTGCTCATCTCAAGGGGTGAACATCAATTCCGGGAAGTTCCACCACTTCCTGGAACACCTACTATAATTCCTCTTGGTAGCGTTGCTTACCGATTAGCACTTCTCTCAACTGGAAAAGCCGACCTAACACTAAGTTGGCATGCAAGAAAAGAGTGGGACGTCGCCGCAGGAACAGCACTCTGCTTAGGAAATGGGATTCAAGTTACAGACTTCTTAGGTGAACCACTCAAATTCAATCAACCATTCCCTTCAATTCGTGGCTTTTTAGCGGCAAATCCTGAAATGCATAAAAAGATTCATGAATTTCAAGACTTGAGCTACAGGTAAGACATTACTTTTCATACGTCTTCACACTGATGTAAAAAGATTCCGCAACAGCAGGATTCTCTGTTATGCAATAGTCAGGACCTAATATAGCGTGCACAACTTTTAAATCCGCTAACACAATCATTTCTTGACGATCCCAAATTGGAACACGCGCCTGCGAAAATATTTCCTTCATTTTTCTGTACTTTCCTTGAAAAAGCATCTGATCATCTTTTGCAATTCTGCGAAGCCTCAGCGCACCTTCAAATGGCCCTGATGCCATCTTGGATTGAAGTGGGGAATTTACCTTTTCTGCAGCAGAAATATTAACTTCAAGATTTCTAAATCTTGTAGTACCTGGTAAGTCAATAATTTTTTCACTGTCATCTAACAATTGCTCTTCTAAAGGCTTCCCTATGCGAATAACTCCGGTAGAAACCTGTATCTCTATATCACCAAATACAACTTTGCCATTCCCGCTATTTAGCACATCAGTTAGATTTTCAAGCTTTGTACGATTGGTTTCGCTAGCAATCTTTAAAATTGAAGCTTCACGTTCAATTATTAAAAATCTTGCTTCGGTTGGTAAATCTAAGAATTCTTTTCCATCATAAAAAGCAGCTTGTCCAAGAGTACGACGAAGTGGCTGCACTCTATCAGACATTTGGGTTACTAAAGAAAATAAGTCACGCGCATTTAAGGATAATGAAACTAACGCATCCTCAATAGAAGGATTTTCATTTTTTAGAGCAGGTAAAAGGACATTACGTAATCTAGTTCGTTGAATATCAGTAGACTGATTACTAGGATCACGCCTAGGAACCAAGCCGGCTTGCGTACAAATTACTTCCGTATCTTGATGAGTAATATTTAGCAATGGACGAATCAGACGAATTGAAGGAGCACTTGGCAACGGACTCTCCGGTAAGATCCCTTGCACTCCACGAATACCCGTACCTCTTAAAATACGTTGGAGCACAGTTTCAGCAAGATCCTCATATGTATGGCCTGTTGCTACTGCCTCGGCTAAATGACGTTCAGCTGCAAATGCCAAAAAATCGTATCTCATTTTTCGTGCAATTTCTTCTAAACTTCCCCCTGACGATTCAATCGCATCTTGTACATCTCCCTCACCACTAATAAATTTAATGTTCGCAGTAGCACAAATTTCCCTAACGAAATCAAGATCCCCTTTAGAATTATCACGTAATTTATGATCGAAATGTGCAACGCTAAGTTCTACACCAAACTCGGCCCGAATTTCCTTTAATAATTCCAATAATGCCAGTGAGTCTGGCCCCCCAGAAACTGCAATAAGTAAATTTGAAACGCCTTTTAACAACCTTTCCTTTTCAACGAAATCAAACACAAGCCGATAAATCCGACTGGAATTATTGTTTTCTCTTAGAACCATACTCATTGAATTTTTCTAGTTGCTCTTACCTGTGACAACAAAGGCAGTCTCATTCCCACGAACAAACCCCAACAAAAGCCGAGCCTGCTGCTCAACAAAAATATCGGTTAGTGCAAAGTCACGCACAGTTTCCAACTCAGCCTTTTCTTTACGTAAGCCATCCACTTCATGAACTAACTCGTGATAGTCATCTCCTATGCGTTGCTGATCCACAAATCTATTTGAAGCTGTATATACAAACGTTCCAGCTAAAAAGAGAACGACAAGTACAAGTATTCGAAACTTACTAAATTTAGCTAAGTACACACAATTATGTTAAGGGAAGCTTACGAGACGAACAACAATTGATAACCCGCTTATCCAGTTATTTTTTACTTAAGTGGCAGGTTTCATTCATTCGTAGAATATGAGGATATGGAATCATCTCCATAATAGTAATTGAGGCTAGATCTAACACGAAAGAATTNAAGGCTGCAGCTGATAAGCCAAGNAACTTACATATCAAAATTCGAAGAACAAAATTATGCGCAATGACAGCTATATTTCCTTCTTTATAAGATTTTAAATCATCCAAGACACTTTCAACCCTACCCTCGATATCAGCTAAACTTTCCCCTCCAGGCATAGCTACATGTATTTTATTAGGACCTGCCCACTCCTTAATAAAAACTGGAAACACATCCCTAACATCACTCAGTTTCATCCCTTCGGTTTTTCCTACATCCATTTCCATAAGGGCATCCATCTTTTTTATAGTACGATTCCCTTCTCTATCAACTAGATTTGCTAAATAAGCTGCTCGACTTAACGGGCTAGAATAAATCATCTCAAAGACAACTCCTTCCAATGAATCCGCAGTTAATTCACTTTGCTTCTTCCCCACCGCAGTTAATTCAATATCTGCGCGTCCCAATCCTAAATTTTCTCGGTTATATCGAGTTTCACCATGTCTAAGTAAATATAGCCTGACCACTACAAATACCTTCCTTTATGCCGCCAGATACGACTAGCCTCAGAAGTAGTATCTAAAACAAACCCTGTTCTACTGTACGTCACACTCTGTTCTCCTGAGAACAACGCTTTTACTAATTGTTCAGGTCTAACTGTTAAGTCTTGTGACGCTTCTAATGAAACTGTCAATTCTGACTGAACTAGGTTCTTTGGTTCGGGTTGAAAGGCCAAATCACTTACCACTTGTTTTAAATCATATTCTTTTGGTTTCCTGTTTTCTCTAATTTCCTTCCAAGGAACAGATTGTTGTTCGTTAAATAAATCTAATGCTTTTTTTAGCTCATCCTTTGTTATATCTGAAAAGCAAACACGGTAGTTCGCACGTTTTATCAACGTTGGCAAAGGGGGTAAGCTCATACCGACTTCAGTAGAAGAAATATATTCAAGATCTAAAATACTCTGGCTTTTCATTCTTAACTTAAAATCGTCGGAGCTTATATTTTCTTTTAAGAAAACTTCCAATAACTCATTTTCACCAATGAAACCGAGAGGCAAAGGAGCCCCAAATATCAACTTCGGATGGGGTGTAAAACCCTCAGAATATTTGACAGGAATTTCGACACGTTTTAAGGAGCGTTCCCAGTACCTCAACACATCGAGGTGAGATATAAATCGCATCCTTTCACCTTTACGAAATAAAACTCTTAACCGTTGGACAGCTTGTTCACTCGACACTATCTGCAACCATTTTTGCAGCAGCTGTGTGGGGATCAATTACTCGCTTAGCAACTTCTTCAACTAACGATTCGATTTGGGCTTCAGAGGAACCTGAACGAATATTTTCTAAAATCATACGCTGAGCAATTGAAAGTATCTGATGCCTCGCATCATCTTTTCGACGTATTTCTAACATACCTGACGTTTCTAAATATTTTCGATGTTCATCAACAGCAGTAGCTAATTCAGACATCCCTTCGCCCTGTGTAGCTATGGTTGATATCAAGGGAACTTCATACTCACTGGAGGGAGCCAACGACAGGAGAGCTTTTAATTGACTAACAAGCATATCAGCACCTGGCAAGTCACTTTTGTTTACTACCAAAATATCAGCCACTTCGATGATGCCAGCTTTCATAGCTTGGATATCATCACCTGTTCCGGGATTATTGACGAGAATTGTGGTTAATGCTGATCCTGCAATTTCAACCTCATCTTGCCCCGCACCAACAGTCTCAATCAGAATATACTCAAATCCAAAAGCATCCATAGCTGCGATTACATCATCAATTGTAGGTGCTAGCCCACCAAGTGCACCACGGCTCGCCATACTTCTAACAAATACTCCGGGATCAAGTATGAGGCTTTGCATCCGAATTCGGTCCCCTAGTATTGCACCTTGAGAAAAAGGACTGGAGGGATCAACAGCAATTATTCCCACTTTATAGTTTCTTTTCCTGTACTCCGCAGCTAAAGCACCCGTTAAGGTACTTTTTCCAGAACCAGCTCCACCAGTAACTCCGATTGTATGAGCGTTCCCAGAGCGCGGATATAGGTTCCGCATATACTCCCTACCAACAGAACGACCGCTCTCAATACGTGACAAAACACGAGCTAAAGCCCGACGGTCTCCTTCAAAAAAACGTTCCGTAAGATCCTTCACTTGGAGTCGTTTTCGCTATTTATCAACTGAAGCTGATTTATGGACAAAATCTACAATATCTTGAGTGTTCGTCCCGGGCCTGAATATCCCAGAGAACCCCATCGCCGTC
>JAKUNN010000070.1 GCA_022451885.1 Dehalococcoidia bacterium
AAATCACGGGTTAATTGCAGGTCTTGTGCATTACGTGCTTCCGGACGATTCATAGCTACACGTACAACTTCAGGTGTTACGTGGTCATAGAGAACGGTTTTATACTCAGGCATTGTTATTAACTCCCAGTAAAATATTTGTCTTGACTATACACCTTGAAAACATTTTTAGATCGTTTCAGCAGACTCAATTGTGCCAACAGACTCTTTTATATTTGAAAAATCACTTTGTATAGCATTGTGTATCCCTCGAGTGTCAGTACTGTGTAATACGAATTTTACTCCTTTAGATAACCATCGTTTAGTTAACTCTACAGTTTGGTGGTGGATCATTACGGGGGTGTTTTTTTTAGTACAGATATCAATAATTTTTTCTAATGCTTCTTCATAAATAGGGTGCTCATATTCATTTGGTACGCCGAGTGAAATACTAAGATCGTTAGGACCAACAAAGATTGCATCTATGCCATCAATATCAAGGATATTATTTAAGTTCTCGATTGCTGGCACACTTTCTATCCCAATAATACAAATCGTATTTGCATTGCGTTGTTCTAAATATTCTTTTGAAGCAGTACTTGGGAATACGTTTTTCTCAATGACCTGCTTAACTATTTCCCCTTTTAGTGGTCGCCATTTAGCAGCAGCAACTGTTTCTTTTACTTCCTCTATTGTTTCACAGTAAGGTGCGAGAATACCTTGTGCACCAGCGTCTAGATTCATAGTTACGTAATGCGATGATGGGATCGGAATTCTTACAATTGGAGCAACGTTTGTCGTTTCAAAAGCTGCTAAGAGGTCTGCTACCTCACTACGACTACGTGGCGTGTGCTCTGTGTCGATAATAATGTAATCGAGTCCAGACTGAGCATATGTTTTTGCCCACCGAGGACTTCGACTTGCTGTTAGCATCATTCCGAATACGGCTCCACCGCTTTTTAGAGTTTCTTTTATTTCAATAGCATTCATCTGAGCCTTCTTCCTAAAAGATTGACAGACTGGATAAAAGTTCTAGTCTGTGAACTGTTCACTAATCCTAGCATTGCTAAGTGGAGTTAAGTATTTCATGGCTACGGAAGATAATTTACCAAAAAATGTAACGATAGTAGGTGGGTCACTTGCTTCAATTAATGCTGCTCGTGCGCTTAGACGAGCGAAGTATGAAGGAGATATCACTTTTATAAGTGGTGAACCTTATTTGCCTTACGATCGCCCACCCTTGTCGAAACAAGTTTTAACTGGAGAATGGCCTCCAGATCGGGTTGCATTGGTGGATGAATCAATGCTGGAGAAACTTAATCTAGATTTACGTTTAGATACCAAAGCGACAGGGTTAGATCGTCAAAATCAGGTTGTTGTACTTAGTGATGGGACTAATGTTGAATATGATGCATTGATTGTTGCAACTGGTGCAGCTCCAAGAAAATTGCCGAATACAGAGCACTTAAGTGGTGTATATACCTTAAGAACCCTTAATGACTCACTTGCTATTAAGCAAGCATTTGAAAAGTCTCCGAAAGTAGTAGTGGTAGGCGCGGGGTTCATTGGAGCCGAAGTCGCCGCTGCATCAAGAAAACATGGTCTTGATACAACAGTAGTTGAGGCCTTACCTCAACCATTATCTTCGTCGGTCGGGGAAGAAGTTGGCGCAGCTTGTGCTAAATTGCATGAAAATAATGGAGTAAAAATTTATTGTAATTCACCAGTGGAAGCCTTGGAGGGGGAGCAAAATGTTGAAGGGGTACGATTATTGTCTGGGGAAATAATTCCTGCAGATATAGTAGTGGTTGGAATAGGAGTGGTGCCTGAAACAAGTTGGCTTGAAGGGGCTGATTTAAATATCGAAAATGGCTTGCTTTGTGATGAAACATGCTTGGCTGCTGAGAATATTTTTGCTGTTGGGGATGTGGCTAGATGGTATAACCCGCTGTTTGGTGAAACTATGCGTGTTGAGCATTGGACGAATGCTATCGAGCAAGCTCGACATGTTGCTCGCAGCATAGCATCCGGCGAAACTTCCCCATTTGCACCCTTGCCGTACGTTTGGTCAGATCAATATGAAACAAGTATTCAGTACGTAGGCTATGCCTCTTCTTATGATGAAGTGAAAATTGTTCACGGAGACTTAGACTCACTCAAGTTTATTGCGCTCTATAGAAAGAACGACCGTTTAGCTGCTGCGTTATCGTTTGATCAACAACAGATATTAGGCGATTTCAGACAAGTTATAAGTAATCAATCATCCTGGGAGGATGCGCTCAAAATCTGCTAAATTTCGTAACAGATGTTTGTTTAAGAGTTAGCTTCATTTCTAGTAATTTCTCGTATTCCATCTCGGTGTTCTTGTCCTAAGCGCTTGTATCTCGCTGGATTTCCCGTTACCCATTCCTCTGAAGGAGAATTAATAATCGATCGCTTTACAGTAGCTGGGGAGCCAGCTGCTAGCATTCCATCCGGGATCTTGGTATTTGAAAGTACTATTGAACCTGCAGCGATTAGTGCTTTTTCACCTATTTCTGCGCCATCAAGAATTACTGCACTATTTGCAATAAGTGCTTGCTTCCCTATGGTTGCACCATGTACTACACAATTATGAGCAAGAGTCGCTTCATCTTTAATTATTGCAGGTAAGTTTGCCCTACCATGTACGATCACACCGTCTTGGATGTTTGCATTTTTTCCTATTTCTGCATAACTCGTGTCACCTCTTATGACTGCACCGTACCAAACTGAGGCACCTGCACTTATACGAACATCCCCAACAATGTCTGCAGTAGGTGCTACGAAAGCACTTGGGTGGATTTTGGGGATCTTATCCCCAATTGCAAAAATTGGCATACATACTCACACAGAGCTAACTATTTGATATTTAAGAGTCCGGTGCAAGAGCTGCTGCGTCTGCAGCTCCTGTTTGTGAACCTGAAGGACCTATTAAATAAGACTGTCCGGTTGGTCCATCAGGGCCATGCTTTAAAATATTTATTGCAGCTAAAGCTACGTCTGCAGGCTGCATAGCTTTATCTAGAACAATTGCAGCATGTTGTTCAAGCATTGGTGAAACAGTCGCACCAGGGCAAAGTGCATTAACTCTAACCCCCGATTCTTTTAATTCGACAGCCCACGATTCAGTCTGTCTCCACTGAACCCATTTAGCGGAATCATAGCCAGTTGCTCCCATGCCAGTCATCAAATGGTCAGGTTTAATATGTTCAGTAATTATATTAATAATATTTCCTCCACCAGCCTTAACGATTTCAGGAGATGCTGCTAATGCACAGTAGTAGGATCCTAAAGCGCATATAGCGATGGAACGTTCGTAGGCTTCAGCTTGGCCCATATAATTTCCTAGAGTTAAAGACGTATCTATGTAAATAGCAGCATTATTTACCAGGATATTAATCTGACCGAAATGCGAGATTGTTTGATTCATTGCATTCCGAACCTGTGCTTTATCAGCAACATCACAGTCAATAGAAAGCCCTTTACGTCCGAGCTCATTAATCATATTTACTGTTTCGTTGTTGTTATGAGAATCAATATCTATACAAGCTACATCTGCCCCTTCTTCGGCAAGTGCTAACGCTATGCCGCGGCCGATCCCTACAGCTGATCCTGTGACAACAGCAATTTGTCCTTCTAGTAACATGGTGACTCCTTTATTGGCTAGATTGTATCTTGATATCTACAATCCGGTTTATTCGTGCCTAGATTTCGTATACTAACCGATTTTGTCCGGAATTTGTCCGGAATGGTTTCAAAAACACCCTATTTTTTAGACATTCGACAAGAGCTACTGCACCACTTGCGGCTGGTAAGAATGTCTCAGACTGAGTCTATTATCCATCTGATT
>JAKUNN010000071.1 GCA_022451885.1 Dehalococcoidia bacterium
CCGTTATCCGGGTCCGGGACCCTGCATGGTGGGTAGTTTGACTGGGGCGGTCGCCTCCCAAAGAGTAACGGAGGCGCGCGAAGGTGGGCTCAGGCTGGTCGGAAATCAGCTGCTGAGTGCAATGGCACAAGCCCGCCTGACTGAGAGGCCGACAGGCCGAGCAGAGACGAAAGTCGGTCATAGTGATCCGGTGGTCCCGCGTGGAAGGGCCATCGCTCAACGGATAAAAGGTACGCCGGGGATAACAGGCTGATACTCCCCAAGAGTCCATATCGACGGGAGTGTTTGGCACCTCGATGTCGGCTCATCACATCCTGGGGCTGGAGCAGGTCCCAAGGGTTCGGCTGTTCGCCGATTAAAGTGGTACGTGAGCTGGGTTTAGAACGTCGTGAGACAGTTCGGTCCCTATCTGCCGTGGGTGTTCGAGACTTGAGAGGAGCTGTCCCTAGTACGAGAGGACCGGGATGGACGCACCTCTGGTGTACCGGTTGTCGCGCCAGCGGCACCGCCGGGTAGCTAAGTGCGGAAGGGATAACCGCTGAAAGCATCTAAGCGGGAAGCCCCCCTCGAAACTAGGTCTCGCTTGAGAGCCGTGGAAGACCACCACGTTGATAGGCTGGGTGTGGAAGCGTGGCAACACGTGAAGCTTACCAGTACTAATCGTTCGATCGGCTTGATTTACTCACATGCGGACAAGCATCGGGTATTAATCTGTTCAAATATAGCATTTATCATATGAAACTGACTTTTTTGGCCTGGTGGTTATGGCGAGGGGCCCGCACCCGATCCCATCCCGAACTCGGTCGTGAAAACCCTCAGCGCCGATGGTACTGCGTCTTAAGGCGTGGGAGAGTAGGTCGCCGCCAGGCCAAAAAAGTCAGTATCGTATTATGTTTTCTGTGTCGTCATTTCTAATCCATCCGAAGTCCAAGTTTAGAGCCGCTGATATTAACGCGGGGTGGAGCAGCCCGGTAGCTCGTCAGGCTCATAACCTGAAGGTCGCAGGTTCAAATCCTGCCCCCGCAACCAATTTTTTAGTGCCTTGTTGGATTTTTAAATCGTATTCTGTAGTCGCTCGCATAGATGTGTGTAACGAAAGTCTTTAGCGAACTGCTTTATTGCAATTTCAAATGTACGCCTTTCACCAACTATGCATACATGGCGTTTTCCTCGAGTAATCGCGGTATAAAGTAAATTACGACTGAGCATATGGGAATGTGCTGATGTCACGGGAATTATAACACCCGGATATTCTGATCCTTGGCTACTGTGTACCGTGGTCGCGTATGCCAAATCGAGTTGGAATTTCTCAAGTCCCTCAAATTCAACCTCTCGCACTCCGTTTTCGATACCCTCAAACTCCACGACCAGATTGCTGTTAGCTGAACGCAAGATAGTGCCCTGATCACCATTCATGACACTTTTCCGGTAATTGTTTTTCCGGTTAATTACCTTATCCCCAGCATAAAATTCAACATCCAAATCTCGGTCTTTTTTTGTGAACAAGCTCTTTTGTGTTTTGTTAATTACTCTTTCTTGGATTAGCTCGTTAAGTCTTAAAATACCCACGCCTCCGGTCCTCTGAGGGGCAAGAATCTGAATATCTTGAGGTTCAACATCAAGAATACTCGGCATTAAATCAAAGTAATATTGCAGTATTGCATCTGCTTGCTGGGTGGCCGGGCACTCAATAAATGTAAAATCACTTTCATCTAATTTGTCTGTGAGATGGGGCAACTGACCGGTGATAATTGATCTTGCGGCTCTCACTGTTTTGCTAAATTGATCTTGCCGAATGTATCCTGTCAGCCGAGATACTTCAATTTTTTCAGATTCAATTAAATCCTTAAATGGCTGACCTGAAGCGACAGGAGGAAGTTGATCTTTATCTCCTATAAGTACTATTGATGCCCCTTCTGGGATTATTGATAAAAGTTCGAGAAGTAGATCAACATCAATCATTGATGCTTCATCTACGATCATAAAATCAAACTTATCCTTTTTTACGGCATTGTAGGCGAGATGTAGATGTATCGTTGATGGTTTGAGTACTTTTATTTCTGGGGTTTCGGCAAGCCTCTTCGCAGCTTTGCCAGTAGGAGCACACAAACGAATAATTAATTTAAGTTGCTTTGCAATTGACACTAACCTTTGCACCAAGGTGGTCTTTCCTGCACCTGGTCCCCCGGTAATTATTGAGATGGGCATTTTCAATGCTGTGTTTACCGCTGAAATTTGTTCTTCTGAAAGTTCGATATCATTGGATATATCAATATCTTTTGCGTTAAAATTTTTTCGGTTATTGCTCGCCTCGAAATTCTCCGAAATTCTCTTCAGCTCTTCTATCAAATTTTGCTCACGCTCTGCTGCATCAAGTGTTGATATAATGGGTTTGCCTCTTCGCGTGCCAAAGAAGAAAAGCGAAGTATTATCCCTCAAGACTTTTTCAATAGTGTTTGCTCCAATAGCTAATAGCTGAGCTACTTGCTGCAGAACCACTTCTGTTGGGACACAGGTATGTTTTCTTTCATTTTCTATTTTTTCAAGCAAGTACTCTGTTGCTCCGAGAATGCGCTGCTCATCAGAGACAGTAATATTTAATCGCTTATAAATTTGTTCAAGATCAAGAAAAGAGAGACGTTTTATCTTTTTCACTAGACAAAAAGGGTTAGTATTTAACATTTTGATAATTGTGTCGCCAAAGTGCTCGGATATGTCGTTCATTTGGCTGCGGGAAAAACCTAATTCTAACAAAAAGACGTTATAAATATTTACTTCTTTGTTTGATTCCCAGCTTTTTCTCATTTCCTCTATTAGGTTTTTTGTTTTAAGGGGCAGCTCTTTATTGAGAGTTTCTTTAGAAGAGAGGATTTGAAAACTTTTCTCTTGAAACTCCTTTGTAAAGTTAAGTGCGCTTATCTCGCCAACACCCGTGAATGTTTTTCCTGCTAAGTATCGTTGTAACCCTTTCAAGGGTGCTCTACCCAAAAAGACGAGATTGCTTTTGCTTTTGATATCCCCTTTTCTGGTAGCGTCCAGTGTGGTCAGATAAAAACCGCTAGAAGTACAGATTTTAGGGAGGCCTATTTTTTTTCCAGAGCTTGTTCGTGCGCCCTTGTCAGTAAAAGAATCGAAATGGATCAGGTCTAGGCTGCAACTTTTTACGTTCTTCTCAGGCTCTTTTGACGAGATCATTAGCTCTTTTCTTTTTCAGCAGTTTCCCTGCTTAATTGATAATATATTGAAAAATCTGTGAGTGGAATTTCGAATTGCTGATACATTTGGTAAATGAACTATGCATTGTGGCCCAGCTTTTCGATTACACGTCTAAATATACCTTCAAACTCTTCGTCGCTTGTTTCTAACGGATCCTCCTTTTTAAAGAAAAGGCTCTCCAATGCCGTAAAGAACTGATCTTCGAGAATATCGTCAAAGTGCTGGACGCGGTCTCCTACCACTGTCGACGCTCTCAGCAGGAACCAGCGCATTTTTTCTTCTTCCGTCACAATTTTTCCAATGCCTCTAATAAAATTTTCAAGGTGGACGTTGTCGGTCTGGAGTTTTTTTCACAACCACTCATCATATAGACTAGCCAGCGGTATGCAGTTCGGGAGCGCTTATTGCATTAAATGAAGGGCGGGCTTGAAGCTCCCTATAATACCTTCGAAGGTTGGGAAGCTCGGAAAATGGACCTGCAAGTATATTCCAACGATGGCAACGAATTGTAAGAGGAATATCGCCCATACACCAATTC
>JAKUNN010000072.1 GCA_022451885.1 Dehalococcoidia bacterium
CTTCTGATGGAAGCAGCAGACTTGTAGTGTCTAATGCAACAGGAGATTCAGTTGATGCTGACTTTCATGAGGCTGTATGGACTGTAGGACAAGATTGGGATGGTACTTTAGCTAACGATATGATTTCTCCAATTGAGTTTTCATTATCAGACAATTATCCAAATCCGTTTAATCCAAGTACTTCAATTGATTTTTCAATTGCAGAGCCAAGCATTGTAGATCTTTTGATTTACGATGCCTCTGGAAGACTTGTAAAAACATTAGTTTCTGAAAATAAAGGCGTAGGGTCTTATACAGTTAATTGGGATGGAACTAATAATAACGGTGTATCTGTTTCTGCTGGAATGTATTTATATAAAATAAATACTGAGAATTATGTAGAAACAAAGAAGATGTTATTAGTCAAATAAAGTATGTAGAATTGCCTGTTTTTAGAAGGCAAAATGTAGAATTTATTTTTCTTATTGCATTAATATAAAATATAGATTAATTTACTAGGCTTTGCTCCAAGGCAGTCTCTTCGTTTTGGAGCAAAGTTTTTGTTTGGAAAGAATTGTTTTTTGAAATTGTTAGGATGCTAGAACGTCAATTTAATGAGTCAAAAGACTATAAATAATTAAAAAGAATCGTACAATGGAGAGTTTGATTCTGGCTCAGGACGAACGCTGGCGGCGTGCTTAACACATGCAAGTCTAGGAGAACGATTCCTTCGGGAATCTATTAAACTGGCGAACGGGTGAGTAACGCGTAGGCAATTTGCCTTGCAGATAGGGATAACGTTTGGAAACGAACGCTAATACCTAATAATGCTAAAGATCTAATGTTCTTTAGCCAAAGGGGGCTTCGGCTCTCACTTTAAGATAAGCCTGCGTCTGATTAGCTTGATGGTAAGGTAACGGCTTACCAAGGCTACGATCAGTAGCTGGTTCGAGAGGATGATCAGCCACACTGGGACTGAGATACGGCCCAGACTCCTACGGGAGGCAGCAGTGGGGAATTTTGCGCAATGGGCGAAAGCTTGACGCAGCAACGCCGCGTGATCGAAGAAGGTCTGCGGAGTGTAAAGATCTGTCATAGGGGAAGAATAATAAATATACTAACACTATATTGGTCTGACGGTACCCTATAAGAAAGCTCCGGCTAACTACGTGCCAGCAGCCGCGGTAATACGTGGGGGGCAAGCGTTATCCGGATTTATTGGGCGTAAAGAGTTCGTAGGCGGATTTATTAGTCGAAATTGAAATACAATGGCTTAACCATTGACACGGTATTGATACTGTAAATCTTGAGTTATGTAGAGGTAAGTGGAATTTCTGGTGTAGCGGTGAAATGCGTAGATATCAGAAGGAACACCAAAGGCGAAGGCAACTTACTGGACATTAATTGACGCTGAGGAGCGAAAGCGTGGGTAGCAAACAGGATTAGAGACCCTGGTAGTCCACGCCGTAAACGATGAGTACTTGGTGGTGGGGGATTCGACCCTTTCACTGCTGGAGTTAACGCATTAAGTACTCCGCCTGGGGACTACGACCGCAAGGTTGAAACTCAAAGGAATTGACGGGGACCCGCACAAGCGGTGGATTATGTGGTTTAATTCGATGCAACGCGAAGAACCTTACCTGGACTTGACATGTTAGTGAAACTTCGGTGAAAGCCAAAGCCTCTGCGAGCTTGCTCAAAGACACTATCACAGGTGATGCATGGCTGTCGTCAGCTCGTGTCGTGAGATGTTCGGTTAAGTCCGATAACGAGCGCAACCCCTATCCTTAGTTGCCAGCACGTAATGGTGGGGACTCTAGGGAAACTGCCCGGGATAACCGGAAGGAAGGTGGGGTCGACGTCAAGTCAGTATGTCCCTTACGTTCAGGGCTACACACGTAATACAATGGGGAGTACAGAGGGTAGCAATACTGCGAAGTGGAGCTAATCCCAAAAAATTTTCCCAAGTTCGGATTGCAGTCTGCAACTCGACTGCATGAAGTCGGAATCGCTAGTAATCGCTCATCAGCATGGAGCGGTGAATACGTTCCCGGGTCTTGTACACACCGCCCGTCACGCCATGGAAGCCGGTAGCACCCAAAAACAGTGTCCTAACTTTCGAGAGGGAGCTGTCTAAGGTGAGATTGGTAACTGGGGCGAAGTCGTAACAAGGTAGCCGTACCGGAAGGTGCGGCTGGATTACCTCCTTTCTAGGGAGAAATCTATCTTTATGATAGATATGGTCGAACCTTGAATTGATATTTATATCTTTAACACAATTCTCACTTTTATTTTTATTGGGTTTGTAGCTCAGTCGGTTAGAGCACCGCTCTGATAAGGCGGGGGTCGGAAGTTCGAATCTTCCCAAACCCACTTGCAATTTTTTTAGGGGCTGTAGCTCAGCTGGGAGAGCATCGCGTTTGCAACGCGAGGGTCGCAGGTTCGATCCCTGTCAGCTCCACATAAAATTTTTTGCTTTTTGACATGGTTAAATAATAATATTAATGAAAGTAAAGATATTGTCTATTTGTGATAAATAGAAGGCTTTAAAAAGGTGTAAGTCAAGTTACTAAGGGCATATGGTGGATGCCTTGGTATGTAAAGTCGATGAAGGACGTGGTAAGCTGCGATAAGCTTCGGGGAGATGCAAACAATCTTTGATCCGAAGATTTCCGAATGGGACAACCCAACTGGAGTAATGTTCAGTTACGTCCAATTGAATATATAGATTGGATAGGGATAACGAGGGGAAGTGAAACATCTCAGTACCCTCAGGAAAAGAAAACAACAGTGATTTTCTGAGTAGCGGCGAGCGAAAGGGAAAGAGTCTAAACTGTTCCAGTGTCATGTCTGCAAACTTAGCTGGAATGGGGTTGCGGGGATAAATTAGAAAAAATTGCAGTTTTTTCGATGAGTCAAAAATTATATAATTAAGAGAATCTGATCAGGAAAGTTCAAACCATAGAGGGTGATAGTCCCGTATCTGAAAATTATATAACTCATTGAATTTATTTCCCAAGTAGGGCGGAACACGTGAAACTCTGTCTGAATCTGCCACGACCACGTGGTAAGACTAAATACTCTTACATGACCGATAGCGTATTAGTACCGTGAGGGAAAGGTGAAAAGTACCCCGGGAGGGGAGTGAAATAGTACCTGAAACCATATGTTTACAAGCTGTCGAACCTCATATGAGGAACGGCGTGCCTTTTGCATAATGAGCCAGCAAGTTACTCGTATCTAGCAAGGTTAAGTTTTTAAGAAATGGAGCCGTAGGGAAACCAAGTCTTAATAGGGCATTTAGTTAGGTGCGGTAGACGCGAAACCGGGTGATCTTACCATGGTCAGGTTGA
>JAKUNN010000073.1 GCA_022451885.1 Dehalococcoidia bacterium
AGATTCCATAATCTCTTCACCCATTGCACATCCTGCATAAGGAGCAAGGTATTGCAAAGCAGCGGACTCAGAAGCACTCGCAGAAACCACGATCGTATGCTCCATGGCTCCATTTTCTTCCAATTGGCCAACAATCTGAGCAACCTTCCCTGCTTTTTGTCCAATAGCAACATATATGCAAATTAAATCTCCGCCTTTTTGGTTAATAATCGTGTCAATTGCAACTGCGCTTTTCCCAGTTGAACGATCTCCAATTATCAATTCTCGTTGACCTCGACCAACCGGTATCATTGAATCAATCGCTTTGATACCCGTTTGGACTGGACTATTAACACTTGAACGTAATGTTACGCCCGGAGCAATTCGCTCTACGGGCCTTGTTGTTGTTGTTGAAATCGGCCCTTTTCCATCAATCGGATTCCCTAACGCATCTACAACACGACCGATCAAGCCTTCGCCAACTGGGACCTCAATAATTCTCCCTGTTGAGCGTACTTCATCACCTTCTTTTATATCTTGATAATCACCTAAAATTGCAGCACTAACTGATTCCTCTTCCAGGTTTAAAGCCAATCCCATAGAACCATTAGGAAACTCAAGGAGCTCTGAATAACGTACATTTGCGAGTCCTGTTGCGCGGGCAACCCCATCACCTGCATCAATTACAGTACCTACGTCAGTTGATACTGTTGAAGACTCAAATTGTTCAATCTGCTCACGCAGTATGGATGCGATCTCTTCCGGACGAACGGCCATAATCTCCTCTTTCTGCGCTACTGCGCCCCTGCTAATTCATTACGTAGAGTACGTAATCGAGTACGTAAACTACCATCTATTAAGTGGTCACCAATCTTGATTACAATACCGCCAACGAGCGAATCATCAATTCGTGATGTTGTTTCTACACGCATTTCGAGAGCATCAGAGATTCTTTTCTCGATAGCCTCTAAATTTGTTTTGTCTAATTCAACTGCAGTTGTAATTTCCGCATGACAAATTCCTTCAATTTGGTCTGCTAAATTATTAAAGGCATCAGCAATAGCTTGCGCTTCAAAGGTTCTGCCTTTCTTGATTAACAATTTCGCAAAATTCCGAGCATTTTGTTGAACCTGACCTAATGCCTGTTCTATCACTGCATACCGTTTTTCTATCGGAATTGAATTAGTTACTAATATCGGCGCAGCTTCTGAATCAACTAGCAGAGAAGCTACGTCCGCTAAATCAGACCGCCATGTACCCAAGGTATCTTCATCCACTGCAATATTTAATATTGCTTGTGCATAACGACGTGCTACTTGTGTATCAGCCATCTATTTCCCTTGTTCTGTAATATCTGATTCCGCAAAAGTTTCTTCTATGATTCTTTCGTGATCATCACGATTTACAGCTTGTTTAATAACACGTTCCGTAGCTGCTATCGTGATATCAGCAAATTCACCACGTAATTCTGAAATAGCTCTATCACGTTCGAGCGCAATTTCTTGCGTTGCACGTTCAAGTGCTGTTTCACGGCTACGGTCAGATTCTGAACGAGCTTCATCTTGAATTCTTGTTGCAATTTGCTGTGCATTTGCAAGAATTTCCTGACTCTGCTGTCTGGCATCATCAAGCTGTCCTTCGATGGATGCTTGGGCTTCTGATGCTTCTTCACGAGCACTTTCTGCGGCATTTAAGCCTTCAGCAATTCTTTGACGACGAGCATCAAGCATTCCTAAAATTGGCTTATATAACGTAAAACGCAATATAACTAGCAAAATTGCAAAGTTTACGATCTGCGCAATTATCTGCGGTAGATTTATCCCTAGAGCTGAAAAGGCCTCACCCATGCGGGTTTCCTTTCAAAACTAAATTACAAAGGCGATGATAATCGCAGTAAGCAAGGCATAAATACCAATTGCTTCCGCAAACGCAACACCTAGGATCATATTTGTCTGAATTGAAGCACGAGCTTCTGGATTGCGACCTAACGCTTCCATAGCTCGGCCAACCAACATACCGATACCAATAGCTGGGCCGATACCACCGAGACCCATAGCAATTCCTGCGCCAAGGGCTTTCCCGGCTCCATCAGTAAGTGCCTGTAAAAAAATGTCCATTTATTGAACTCCTTCTTTTCTTAATAGGTTAATTTTTTAGAAACAACAATTTACACTGTCGTCCCTTCGTTTTCTGGCGCTACAGCATCATCATGTTCTTCCTCATCATGGTGTTCAACTGCCATCATGGCAAACACCAAAGTCAGAAGCGCGAAAACCGCAGCTTGGATAAAACCGACAAATAGTTCGAGACCGTAAATTATATCTACGATAACGAACGGTATAAGGAAAGTAAGCATTAATATGAGAACTTCCCCTGCGAAAATATTACCGAATAGCCTAAAGGTAAATGAAATAACTCGAATAAATTCTGAAAGTAGCTCCAGGATTCCAACAAAAGCATTTATAGGGCTAGAAAAATTAAAGAATTTCTTTAAGTAACCAAATCCAAGAGCTTGTAGACCCCAAAACTCAACGATAAAGAAGGAAATTAATGCTAGAGCTAAAGTATTATTGACATCACTGTATACCGACCTAAATAAAGGTATAACCAGAGCTAGTTTCTCCGCTGGAAATTCAATCGCCGAAACGAACATGTCATCACCTAAAAGAGCACTCGGTACACCATGCGCATGGTGATCATCAAGAATTATATTTGGGGCTGTTTCACTGTTATTTAAAGCAACCAATGCAGCCTGCACATCTTTTGCATCGAGGTGATGACCTTCATGTTCTCCTAAATTAAAATCTTCAACAAATGTGTTTGCGAGGAAAACAACATAATGGTCTAGTGCCTCCGGACCAGACAATCCTTCTTCTAACTCAAAATGCGCATTAGCATCTCCAGGGTTATCTACACCTCTGACACGAATTGGAACGAGTCCGACGCCACCACTCTCCTCCATAACAAAGGCTCCAAATTTTTTAGTCTCCTCAAAATGTTCACCGTGTTCGTGCACTTCTTCGATTTCATGAAAAACATGGTGTCCAACATCCTCTGTAATTCCAATTGCATTGAAGAAGGGGAGTAAGCCAAACCAATTTGAAACTAGTATGAAAATAAAAAAAGTTGCAACAACTGTAAAAAACCGCCTACCTCTTTCACGCCCTGCAATATCTTCGACTTGGTTTACAAGGAATTCAAGACCACCTTCAACAAAGTTTTGGGCACCACTTGGTAAAAGTTTCATAGAGCGTGTTGCTAGCCATGTAGTAATCCCAAGAAAAATGATAACTGCCCAGGCAGTTATCATTGTGTTTGAA
>JAKUNN010000074.1 GCA_022451885.1 Dehalococcoidia bacterium
TATATAGTCACGTGATATTTAAAATTGCCATGGCAATACTTTAAACAAATTCTACGATCAGCAATTCCTGCGGGGAGGAAAATATGCAATTATCAAAAGTCACCTCTTGGGGGCTAATTCTAGGTGGGCTACTCGGGATCCTTGGATTCATGGCATTTGGTTTAGCCCTGGGTCTGTTGGAGGATGATATGGCCCCAGCTGACGAACTCAAGGCATTTCAAGATAATCAATTAATCGTGGGCATAATGATAATGCTGTTTGTTGGAATATTTACATACATGGCAAAGTCTTTGCTGCAGGTGGCGCAGGCAGTGAAAGTTGCAGATGAATCGTATAAGTACCTTCGAATGCTGGTTATAGTGATGCTCGCCACTTTATTTGTCGGCATGTCTACGTGGATGGTGATCTCTGAAAAAACTACCGTAGAGAGCTTCGAAATGGTCGGCCTTGTAGGAAGTTCTGTCGATGCCATTCAAATTGTTGCTGGTAGTTTCGCCTTTTTCATCCTTACTGTGTTCGCATTGAAAAACGGTGCTGGCAATGTAATCTTCAGAGTACTTATAGCCATACTTGGTGTGTTGGCCGTACTGGATATTCTCGGCTTGCTGATCGCGGATTTAGACCTAGATGATTCTATAGGCTTCATTACCTGGATCTTGTGGAGCGTTTGCATCGTCGGAATTGGTGTACTTGGACTCACAACCAAAGAGGCATAAACAACCACAGTACATTTGAAATGATGGGCAGCACTTTGAAGTGCTGCCCATCATTTTTAACCTAACCGCCTAAAAGGAAGGACGATGTACAACTTCCGCACACACATTCCTCGCTGTGAAAAGGGATAAGGTTCTTTTGTGAAGTGGTAGACCCCGTATCGTTTCAAACAAGATGATTTCTCGAATAATTGACTGGTCGAATCAGATTGAACAATAACTTCTGAATGCGTTTTCCGTAACAAAAATTCGCTACTGCCAAAAATTAGCACTACTGCCTAACGTAAGTACTTGGTAAAAAGCGGGAAACTATATAGTCACGTGATATTTAAAATTGCCATGGCAATACTTTAAACAAATTCTACGATCAGCAATTCCTGCGGGGAGGAAAATATGCAATTATCAAAAGTCACCTCTTGGGGGCTAATTCTAGGTGGGCTACTCGGGATCCTTGGATTCATGGCATTTGGTTTAGCCCTGGGTCTGTTGGAGGATGATATGGCCCCAGCTGACGAACTCAAGGCATTTCAAGATAATCAATTAATCGTGGGCATAATGATAATGCTGTTTGTTGGAATATTTACATACATGGCAAAGTCTTTGCTGCAGGTGGCACAGGCAGTGAAAGTTCCAGATGAATGGTATATGTACCTTCGAATGCTGATTATAGTGATGCTCGCCACTTTATTTGTCGGCATGTCCACGTGGATGGTGATCTCTGAAGAAACTACCGTAGAGAGCTTCGTAATGGTCGGCCTTGTAGGGGACTCCGTCGATGTCATTCAAATCGTTACTGGAAGTTTCGCCTTTTTCATCCTTACTGTGTTCGCATTAAAAAACGGTGCTGGCAATGTAATCTTCAGAGTACTTATAGCCATACTTGGTGTGTTGGCTGTACTGGATATTCTCGGCTTGCTGATCGCGGATTTAGATCTAGATGATTCGATAGGCTTCATTACCTGGATCTTGTGGAGCCTTTGCATAGTCGGAATTGGTGTACTTGGACTCACAACCAAAGAGGCATAAACAACCACAGTACATTTGACATGATGGGCAGCACTTTGAAGTGCTGCCCATCATTTTTAACCTAACCGCCTAAGCTGTTTATTTTTGGTACGGCACAATTTATATTGTCGACAGTTTATTGAAACGTCATGTCACGAAAAATTTTATGTAATGTGCAAGGAGAAATAACAATTGTCTTACGAAGGAAAAGTTCAATTAACCGGCCTTATAGTCGTCACACCTGATCAAGTAGCTGAAGGTGACAGACTTTTCGCTGGACACGCTGAATGGATGTCAAAGACACATCATCGTTCAGGGCCCAAGGCTCTTTTGGCTTATACGGTTGCCAAGCAACCTGAAATAGTCGATGGTGAACCAACTGGTAACACAGTCTTTACTTTGACCGAAATTTACGAAACCGCAGCTGGGCCAGAAGATCATCTCAAACAGGCCGGCGAAAGTTGGGACGACTGGATTTCTGGCAAATTTCAGAACTGGATGGCGTCAGGAGTGAACAGCATTACCGCTATTTCATCTCCAATCGTTCGTTCACTCTGGTAACAATCAGTCTTATCGATAAAGTTAGTCAATCACTAGGATTTTCAAATAGATTCAAGTGTAAATACGCGAAGAAGCCCCTGCGCAAATGCAGGGGCTTCTTCAGTTTGGGAGAGTGAATCCATCACTTCCGGATTTGCGCAAGAACATCTCTATAACCAGATAGTAGAATATCAACCTCCGACGTGTAGTTGATCAACATCACACCTTGATCACGCCAATGATTTGCCTGTTCAACGGAGTTCACCATCATCGCACAAGCTTTCCCGTGCTTCTTTGCAGCCGCAATCACCAGATCACGCTTTTGGTTCAAGACATCATCTTGTTCAGGCTTACCTAAAACACCTAAATCCTGAGCTAAATCTTGATAACCCAAAGTTATCGCATCAATACCATCAATAGCAGTTATTTCGTCAATGTTTCTCAACCCTTGCGCACTCTCAAACATTACCGTAATAAAGATCTGATCATTGGAAAATTTCAGCCTATCCTTCATAGGCATACTAATATCAAAGTCATTTGCTGGGCTTGCGCCGCCCATTCCTCTTAACCCTTGCGGAAAATATCGAGACGCTTTCACTATTTCAATTGCCTGATCTGGAGTCTC
>JAKUNN010000075.1 GCA_022451885.1 Dehalococcoidia bacterium
GTTCTTCAACAAAACGGCCACAATATTTGTTTATTAAAGTGTTTTTAAAATCCTGAGGATCATCACCACTAGGAATCTCGAATTCCTTTTCGACAGGGAGGATCGTCAGCATTTCATTAGTAGGCTCAAAATCATTAACAACTAGACCATGAGCACGAACCGAAGAGGGGAAAGTAGCATCAACTAATTTAAGAAATCCCGTCCTCGTTTCAAGGCGTAAAAAATTATGTATATCAGGTAGAGGTTCCTTTGCAACAAAAGTTCGCAAGTGTTCAGGCAACCAGGGGCAGGAATCAACACTGTAATGAATTAACCCAGCGTACAAAGAAACCCGCATCCCCAACTCTTCAAAAAGATCCTTAAGCAAATAGTGTTTACCTGAACAAGTACCTTTCCACTCAGAAATAGTTGTTAAAGGATCACGACTCGAGGCTCGCTCATAGGACATGTCACGCACGAGTGAAAAAGCAACTTCTTCAGTAATACGGTGTTCTCCGGTAAGTAAGCCACGTCGCAGGGCTTCACGATTTAGAGCATTAATTAAAATAGTCACTGATCGTTAGTTGCACCTCTCGCTTCTACCAATGGGGGCAGATAACGAAGTTGAGAAAGTCCAGAAATTATATAGTTCGGAGCGTTTACTCCAATAGGAGCTTCTTCTTCAGTAGGTCTGGCCCGCCTCATCCAAACAGCAGTTAAACCAGCCTGACGTGCCCCTTCAATATCAGCTTGCAAACGATCACCTACATGCATAGCATTTTCAGGCTTCACTCCTAACTCAGTTAGTGCTTGCTGAAAAATTGCGGAGTGCGGCTTTCGCACACCTACCTGATCCGATGAAACCACGACATCAAAATATTGAAGAATTCCCTTGTCACGAAGTTCTTCCAGAAATGGGGAACCCCCGTGAGCCCGATTAGTTATCGCTCCAATCTGAATACCTCCTTCACGTAACCAATTCAGCGTGTCAAAAACATCTTCAAATAAACGACAACCCAGAAATGAGGTTCCAGCATTAGATAACTCCCATAAGGTAGCTACTTGTGAATCACTTAACTCAATTCCTTCTACTTCAAAAACAGAATGCACTATCCCAAGATAATCAGGACTTTGAAATTCACCCGCATCTGCACGAACCTCAGATGCTCTCCACTGCGAGTGGATTTCTTGACTTAACCGATCTATTGAATCAGGAACCGAAATTTCCTGTTCACTTAAGAATTTTTTATACCGTAATGTGATTTCCTGATGAATAAGTTCTTCTGACGGATATGTTGCATCTGGGAAATGCCAAAGTGTGTCACCAAAATCAAAAAAAACAGCCTTTATAGCCGGCATCTGTGTGGATGGGAATCCCAGTCTGCGTATTTGTAAAAACCTCAGGATTACATTGGCATGCATCAGAATACCAACCACTAACATCGTCCATACAAGAATATCAATTGAAAAATGGCCAATAATAAGTGCCACAGCAATCCAAAAAATACGAGCATCGCGACCTGATGTGAAATATGCAAACAAACCTTCGAATTTTTTCTTGGGATAATTTATCTGCGTACTAGAGCGATACTTTTCTGAGAGCGTGGTTAATAAAAGACTACCGCCCAGTAATAAACCCACAATTGGCCAAGCCCAAGAATCAAAATTTTCAAGTCTTGCAAATCCAATAGCGATACCGATAAACGCTACGTATTCAACAAAGCGATCAGAAAATGTATCCCAAAAATCACCCCAGGGAGTCTGTAGATTTAACCGCCGTGCAACTTCACCATCAACACCAGCAAAAATCGAAGACAGCTGTAAAAAAAGAGCACCCAGCCACCATATTTGAAAAGCTATCCAAACAGCGCCTATAACTCCTAAAACAAAAGAAAAACCTGTCACCAAATTAGGCGAACATTGCCTTTTCGCTAAAAACCCGCTGATTCTTTTAGAAATAGGTCTGTTGAAAATAAGGGAGATTGGACCATCACTAGGTTTTTCCAATCTCGTCGAATCCTGCTTTTTCATAAAACAACCATACCCGACTAAATATTCTTAATCTGTTTCAACCAGAGTTCAAGGTTGTAAAGCATCCACAATCGCTGCGCATCATCAGAAAGCCAAGAGCTTTCTTTTAGCCAACTATGGAGTGTTTCTTTTTGCAAATAACCACTTGCCACAGCTTCACCATCAAGTATTTGCTCCTGTATACGATTACTAAAAGGTGGAACTAGCCATTTTTCAAGAGGCAACTTAAATCCAATTTTCCGTCTTTTTAGAATTTCCTCAGGGATTTCCCCCTCAAATGCACGACGCAAACTTACCTTCGTCTCAATATTTCGCTCTCTATATAAATCTGCATGCGAAAACTTAGCTTGTGCCTGATGAGCAAATGTACGCCACCGTATTTTGTCCTCAAGAGGAAGAGGGAAAATCTCTTCAACTAACTTGTGGTCAGTAAAGGGTACTCGCCCTTCTACAGCAGTCGCCATAGTCATCGAATCAACACGATTAAGAAGGTTTTGTAAGTGAACTTTTTGATAAAAAGAAAAAAGATGACTAAAGAAAGCAGATGCAGAAGATTCATCGAAAAATGTATCCAGCATTTCACTTACAAAAGAAGAACCTTGTTGAAAAACAACTGGATTGAGCAACTTCTGACAATCTTCTTGGGAAAACCAATGATAACCAGCTAAAAAGAAATCCTTTGGGCTAAGATCCCAAAATTGAGTGCCGTACTTTTTATCC
>JAKUNN010000076.1 GCA_022451885.1 Dehalococcoidia bacterium
TAGGTAGATAAAATAGAATCTCATATTAAACAAAAACTTTGAAGAAAGTATTTTAAACATCCCAATGATTTTAAAATCCTGAATACCAGTTACGCTGCAGAGAGCAAGTTAAAATTAAATTTATATAAGTATAGTTTTTATACGAATTATGTAAAAGTAAAAAGTGTCCCTATAGCAAATTGTTATCAGTGAAAGTTCATTGACACCTCAACGAAGCGATTGGTAATCTCTAAGCTGATTTATCGAGATTCAATTTCAAGAATTTGCGCTTAATTAACCAACTATGAGAACACATCCGTATGTCCATACAGAGAATTCTGCGAAACTATATGTGGCTAAAATCGTAAGTTAACTTTCCCGGTACGGAGGACCTGTTTGCAATGTCCATAAATATTATTGTGTGTGCTAAGCAAGTGATGGACCCAGAAACACCTTCGTCTGCGTTCAGCGTGGATTCAGATATTAAACAAGTCACACCAGTGCAAGGCATACCCCCAGTCGTGAACGGCTTTTGTGAAAATGCTGTTGAGGCAGCGTTGCAAATCAGGGAAGCAGCTGGAGGTGGTACGGTAACTGTATTATCTGTCGGTAACGAATTTGTTATGGATGTTATGAAGAAACCTCTCTCAATGGGTGCTGATAGTATGATCCTCATTCAAGATCAGCTTTGTGAAAACCTCGATGCTTTAGGAACGGTGAATGTACTCAGTGCAGCAATCACACGAGCAGGAGAGTTCGATCTCATTTTGTGTGGCCAGCAAGCATCTGACTGGGATAACGCCCATGTCCCACTAGGGTTGTCAGAAACCTTGGGAATACCCTGCCTCACTGAGGCCAAAAATATTGAGATTGGTGACGACTCAGTAACTGTAAATAGCTCAAGAACGGATGGGTATGAAGTTTTCGAGGCCAACTTACCAGCCTTGATCACCGTTAATAATGAAATTGGTGAACCTCGGTATCCAACCCTTCGGGGAATTATGCAAGCAAGCAGAAAAACCCCAGAAATTTTGTCACTTTCGGACCTTGGGTTATCAGAAGATCAGATGGCCCCAGCAATGGCGCTCTCGGACCTTTATATTCCAGTCAGTGAAGCACAATGTGAAATCATTGAGGGTGAAGACGACGCAGATTCCGGAAGGTTGCTAGCACTAAAACTTCGAGAAGCCAAAATAATATAGGCTCCCATAATCTGAATTTATTAAATGGTATAGACACCAAAAATCACTAACTCGTGAAAGTAAAAACAGGAACAATAATATGTCTGAAATTCTGGTTCTAGCGGAGATAGAAAATGGAACACTACACTCGACAGCAGGAGAGCTACTAGCAGCAGCAAGAAAACTCGCCGCCGAACTAAATCTAGATGTTTCAGCAGCTTTATTCGGAGAAATAACAGAGGATATTACTGGAGAAGTCGTCGCATTAGGGGCTGATAATGTCTATACCGCTTCCCACCCAAAACTCGCCTCCAATGTAGCTGACGCCCACGTGGCAGCCCTTGAACAAATATGTCAGCAGGCGTCACCTACAGCTGTGCTAACAGCGAAAACACCTTTGGGTCGCGTAGTTGGACCAAGATTGGCTTACCGAATGGGTGTTGGAGTTGCCCAGGACTGTATGAACGTCACGGGTGAAAAGATATCGGGGAAAATAACGGTTACAAGACCCGTGTACGGAGGGAATGCAATGGCGGCATTCACTTTCACAGATAAGAACCCACAATTCATTGTCGTAAGAGTTAAGGCTTTTGAGGCTCTGGAGAGAGATGATAGTAGGGTTGGGCGAATAGTTGAGCTGGATATGGACATCGCTGATGATCAAATCAAGGTTAAATTGATAGAAACAGTCAAAGAAGAATCAGAGGGCGTAAAACTAGAAGACGCGTCAGTTATTGTAAGCGGAGGGCGTGGGCTTGGTGGTCCGGAGCCATTTTCGCAACTAGAAGAGCTAGCTAAGATGTTCAATGGTGCCGTTGGCGCCTCACGGGCGGTATGTGACGCCGGTTGGCTTGATCACTCCTACCAGGTTGGTCTTACAGGAAAAACAGTTAGTCCAGATCTGTATATAACAGTCGGAATATCTGGTGCTAGCCAGCATATGGCAGGGTGCTCATCATCAAAAAGTATTGTGGCTATTAATAAAGATAGTGAAGCAAACATATTCAAAGAAGCTTCGTTTGGGGTTGTAGGGGATTGGGAGAAAGTACTCCCCTCATTCACGGCAACGGTGCAAGAACTACTTAGTTCGTAAATCACCTTCTGGCAAAATTTATGACACATTCACCAAATACACATTAAAACAAGAAATTCAGAGATTGACTCAGACTCATATCGTTACTCTGTGAAAATTCAAGAAGATAGTGGGAAACATATTGAAATGATGGGCAATCATTTTTTTGATGAATTAGAAGAAGTAAAGGAGAGCATACTAGAGGCAGATGTTCTGTCGCTATTCTTTCCATATTTTGGCAAGGCAATTCTTCTAGATACGAGAAGTAATGAAACTAACGGACCAACCATATTACTAACTAAAATGGTTAGAAACCCTCAAGAACGAATCAGAAGCCTAGAACAGCTCAGACCCGGATTTCCAGACGTAGATAAAATGA
>JAKUNN010000077.1 GCA_022451885.1 Dehalococcoidia bacterium
AAATAGAATCGTTTTAATCTTCTGTTATTTAATTGTAATAACAATAAGGAATGTTGAAATGTGTATATCTTTCATACTGTAACTACAAAATTATTTGTGAATTAGATGAGGAAAATTAGGGAATTAAGTGGATGTGTAATAGAAAGGTCTTTTTTTTGTGTAAAACTTTCAATGCTGCTGATCAAACACTTTTGGATTTATAAAGTTGTTCAGAAATAATGAATAGTTATTTATAAGAACTAACATGGTTATTAACAGTTAATTTAATGAGTTAAAAGTCATAGATTCAGTTTGCTGTTAATCATGTAGTAACACAGCGATCATAGTTCAAAAATCTAGATGGTGTTTTGCTTCAGAAAAATAATGTACTTAAGTAGGGACTCGACGTGATCGAGTCAATATATTTCTAATTGCAGCTAAATGATCACGCTTTGAATTATCTATTTCCATCAGCTGTTCAAAACGCTTATGGGCGTATAAAACAGTGGAGTGATCTTTACCACCTATAGCTTGGCCTATTCGTGTCGAGGTCAAATGGGCATCTTCTCGGAGCATATACATTGCTATTCGTCTAGCTTCTGCAGTTGCTTGATCACGCCGTTTACCAATAATTCGATCAATGGAAATTCCTGTGTGTTCTGAAACGGCTGACAATACTTGATCTATTGATATGACATCAGCTGGTGTTTCTGCCAATAAACTTTTTAAAGCCTGATTGGCAAGTTGCATGGTTATAGGATCACCAACGAGTTGGGAGTAGGCAATAACCCTGTTAAGTGCTCCCTCTAATTCACGAACATTTCGATGCGGGCGCTGTGCAATTTCATTAAGCACATCTGGATTAAGGTCAGGCATTTTACTTTGCAGAATTGCATAACGTGATTCGTAATCTGGTGCCTGAAGATCGACTTCTAATCCTCCAGCTAACCTGGATTGAATTCTTTCCTGGAGCATACTTTTACTTGCCGGCTCGTCTCCACTAATTACGATTTGTTTGCCGGCCATGTGTAGTTCGTTGAAAGTATGGAAGAAACCTTCTTGGGTTTGTGGCTTTGATGTTATGAACTGAATGTCGTCTACCAATAGCACATCTGTATTACGGTATCTCTCTCGGAAATGATTGGCAGATCCTTCTCGAATGGCGTTGATGTATTCATTCGTGAAGCGTTCACTACTTACGTACATGACTTTCAGTTGACGTTGTTTAAAGGCATGTCCAATGGCGTGTAGAAGGTGTGTTTTACCAAGACCAACTTCCGAATAGATATAAAGGGGGTTATAAATTTTTCCTGGTGCTTCTGTGATCTTGATGGCTGCTGCCTGTGCAAGACGATTGGATGGGCCGACTATGAATGTGTCAAACGTGAATGAATTTTTTAAGGAATAGGATCGTGCGTAATCTATTGTTCCGTTTTGTTCAATCATTTCCGACTTTACGTGTTCGGAAATAGGTTTTTGCTGTTTTTTAACGGTTTCAGCACTGGTTGATCCTTGTACTGTGAATTCGACTGTGAGCTCACGTCCAGCTACGCGTGACACAGTACGGTGGATAGTTCCGGAGAGTCGTTTCTCAAGCATTTCAGCAGCAAAAGGGCTTGGGGTTGAAATTATGAGAGTGTCGTTTTCTAGACTACTTGGAGTAGTTGGCTTTAACCACGTTTCATAATTCGGTCGAGGTATTTCTAATTGGAGTTGACCTAGAGCAGCTAACCAAATTTTTCTTGCGTTAATCGTTTCCGAACCCTCACTATAAATTAGGCACAAGAAGCCCTAGACCGGACCTGCCGGATAATCAAAAATCGACCAATATGTGGAAAACATAGACCAACGAAATCGGTAACTGGACGTTACCTGAGGTGGTGTTGACCTAAGGGCAACCGTACCATGCATCAGGGAGGGGCTTGCAACCCCTTGAGCGGTCTATTTTGCCCAGATTTGACATTAATTTCCCAGCAATATTGTGACAACGTTCACGACTCAGTTTGGACAACCTTCATAATTGCCTTTTAAGAGCTTTGGCGCGCCGGGACCGCACAGTGGATTTTGGCAAGCGTCTTGTGTCGCGACATTTGTAAAGTTGTTATATGAGAATTATTTTTTTTGGATCACCTGATGACGCTGTTCATTTATTAGGGTCACTAATTACTGCAGGCCATGACATTGTAGCGGTGTACACTCAGCCTGATCGTCGAGTTGGTAGGGGTCGTGCAAAACAGGCGACGGCTGTAAAAATTTTTTCCGAACAATGTGGGTTGGATACGTTTACCCCTGTAAATCTTCGTGACGATGAAGTTGAGTTCACGCGTATGTCAAATATTGCGGCAGATGTATTTGTTGTTGTTGCATATGGTCGTATCCTGCCAATAAAAGTTCTTGGAATACCATCGCTTGGTGTCATTAATGTTCACCCCTCTTTACTGCCTTTATATCGTGGTCCTAGCCCTGTGGCGGCTGCGATTCTCGATGGACAATCACATACGGGGGTTTCAGTGATGCTATTGGATGAAGGAATGGACACCGGTCCGATTCTCGCACA
>JAKUNN010000078.1 GCA_022451885.1 Dehalococcoidia bacterium
TGTCCAGCTGCTGTAGCCTTTAGCAGGTCCGTGTCTCCTCCAGTAGGGGGTCGTGCAAAGTTTTGTACGAGACCACGCGCCCAAGATTCAGTTTTATCTATACCGTTAACTTCAATCATAGAAGCGACCAAAGACTGATTATAGACACTGTCGGAAGATCTGATGCAGAGTTGACCTTTCCATGTGGGACTTGCCAGATCTTCGTATGTCGATAGTTTGGACGCATCTAAGGTCTCCTTATTATAGATAATTGTCCGCGCTCGCTGCGAAAGACCGAACCAGAAATTTTCACGATCACGAAGGCTGGCCGGAATACGTTCTTTGAGAAAAGGGTTGTCAATTTTTTGTAGTACACCAGCCTTCTTTGCTCTTTGCAATCGCCCCGCATCCACAGTTATAAAGACATCGGCAGGGCTAAGGCTTCCTTCGATCTCAAGACGTTTTAAAAGACCATCTGCCTTGCCGGTCACTAACCGGAAATTTATTCCTGTCTCATTTTTGAATCGTTTAAGAAGAGGCAGTATCAGGGCCTCTTTACGTGCTGAATAAATATTGACAACTTTATCGGTAGCTATTAGAGAATGGGGAGTAGTAAAAATACAGATTAAAATAATTGATAGCAGGATTTTTATCATTTTTAGTCCTTATTACTTCATGCAGAGTGTTTTTGATAAATTGAAAGTGGAATACGGGAAAATAGTCGTAAAAACAACCCCGCGGCCTGCTGAAAAGGGACAAGGTATAGGCCTTTCAAGCTGTGATAATCGAACGACTGCTCTCCGCTCAATCCGAATCTGAGTTGATCTTCATTTTTGGAAAGACTCAATGAACCAAACATCCAGTCCCAGACAGATAGAGCGACCCCAAAGTTTTTGTCAATATGTTCCTTTGCAGTTGAGTGGTGGATATGGTGTTGGGCTGGAGACATCAGAATTAGCTCAAGAGTTTTCCAATAGCGAACGGAAACCGGACTGTGACGCAGATTTGACCCCAGCAGATTGAATGCAAAAGTAAATATAGAGGCACCTAGCACCATCATCAGAGTCACTTGATCACCGAAGAAAAAGAAGAAGACAGCCGCGGTAATCCCCTGCACCAGCGCACTACGGATTGAGAACAGTATTGCTTCTACAGGATGAGTTCTGAAAACTGTGAATGGGTTAAGTACCGTTGCACTATGGTGAACTTTGTGGAAAGACCATAATATAGGTACTTTATGGAGCCAGCGATGCAGCCAATAGCGAGCAAAGTCGTCAAGTAAAAATAGAAACAGGGTAAAGCTGAAAGCAATAAACCACTGTGGCAGAATTGTTGAAATGTAGGGACGTCCATCAAAAAGCATATGCATGCTATCGAAAACAAGATATGCAACTGTCGCTTTAGCCAAGATTTTTGGTGATACCAACAGCATCAACATTGTGTTGATCAGCATCACCTTGTAATCAGCCATTGCAGATCTGGAGATCCACACCTGTCGGTCAAAAATTCGTTTAGCACTTGAGAATATATTGGTCTTATCTACCAATCTAAGCCACAAAAGTGCAATCACTAGTGATGAAAGCAGGTATCCCCAAAAAATTCTCTTTTGAGGATTAAAAAAGGCGGGCAGCCATTCACCTAGCCATAACTGCACCGCCTCTTCAATAATCGCAAATGATATGCTCACCTAATCATTTTCTGCGGCAAGACTTGAGCCTAATGTCTCGAGAAGCCCGGCCATATTTGATGTAACATCATTTTTGCGTGCCTTCAAGCCAAAGGTATCACCAAGCAGTTTCTGCAGCTTGATCATATGTACCTGATACTCGCCCATGGAACGATTTCCTCCAGTCTGTAAATTCCCATTGGAATCAATGCCGGTTACCTGACCGCCACCCAGAAGGACTGGACCATATCCAACCAAACGATTCATGCGCACGCCCGCTTCACCGAGATCACGACCACTTGTTTCCAAGGCCATGAGGAAACCTTTCAATTCTCCCCAGTGCTTGCCGTAGGCTGCAAAGGCTTTGGATGCATCACCATTACTTTCCACGATGGTTCTTAGTTTTTCCAGATCTTTATAGCAAGAACCTGCGTACTTGAATGCAGCTTCTGCAATAACCTGAGCCCAATTGGTTTTTATGGTTTTGACATACCCCATGAGTTGAGCACGTTGTTGGTCAGTCAGAGCCGCCCCATTAGCCTCAGTAATCAACTGGCGACCTTTAATGAAGGCACCGACAATTGTATGCATATATTTGGTGCCTGTCTTGTCTGAATCAGCTGCGTAGTATGCATGAGCGTAAGTCATCTCAGTATAAAGGTCTACCACGCCATCTCCATTTGCATCAGCAACTTTAATATCTTTTTTCTTGGCAATTCC
>JAKUNN010000079.1 GCA_022451885.1 Dehalococcoidia bacterium
AAGGAGAATATTCCTTACTAGGAAGTTGTTATGCCAACAATTCGCCAGCTAAAGAGAAGAATTACTTCTGTCCAAAATACTGCAAAGATTACGAATGCTTTGCAATTGGTAGCAGCTTCAAAAATGAGACGTGCTCAAGATCGAGCAACTCAAGGGCGTCCTTATGCTGAAAAGATCCAAGGTGTTTTAGCTTCACTTGCTTCAACTGGAGAGGCTGGTGAAGAGGATGGAAAGCATCCTTTCCTTGTACAAAGGCCTGTGAAAAATATCGGCATTTTGCATATCACGCCTGATCGTGGGCTTTGTGGTGCTTTAAATTCTAATTTAAATAGAGAAGCAGCATCATTTGTGGCGGAAATAAATGAGCCTGTATCAATGGTAGCTGTCGGGAAAAAGGGGAGAGATTTTTTTCTAAGATCTGAATTGAATTTAGCCGCTGAATTTACGGAACTTGGAGATTACCCTGCTCTTACTCAAACTCAGACTGTCGCAAAGGTCATAATGGAAGATTATTTAAATGGCCGTGTTGATAAGGTGTTTATTTCATTTGGTGAATTTATAAATACAGTGAATCAGCAGCCAGTAATTAAGCAATTATTACCTGTTATACCGCCTGAACAAGCAGATGGAGAAGCAGATGATGCATTAACTCAGGAGTACATTTTTGAGCCAAATCCCTTGCTTGTTTATGAACGACTACTTCCTCGATATGTAATTATGCAAGTACATTCAGCGATCTTAGAATCTGCAGCCTCTGAACAATCAGCCCGAATGGTAGCAATGAAAAATGCGACTGATAATGCAAGTGATATTGAGTCAGAATTAACGCTTACCTATAACAAAGTGCGACAAGAACAAATTACTAGTGATTTACTTGCAATTGTTGGGGGGGCAGAGGCACTTTTAGAATGACTTCACTAACAGATAATTCCGAAGCTCTGGTTTACAGAAAAGATACGAATGGAGTTGCATCAATTACTCTCAATAGACCGCATGTCCTTAACGCGTTAAGCCCTGATCTTTTTGTAGAGTTACGTGACATGATTACTTCAATAAAAAACGACGTGGAAGATATTGGTGTGGTAATTATTCGGGGAGAAGGTAGGGCGTTTTCTGCAGGTAATGATTTAGGATCGATTGCGAAAGGTGAGCAAGCTCCTTCTAAGTATTTTCAATCTGAAACGATCGATGCATTAGAGAATCTACCTCAACCTGTAATTGCCTCAGTTAAGGGTGCTTGTTATACCGGAGCCCTTGAGCTGATGTTAGCTGCTGATTTGGTGATTGCGAGTGATACTGCTGTTTTTTGTGATACTCACGCACCTTTTTCTTTAACACCACTATGGGGTATGACGAAACGGTTACCTCTGCGTATAGGCACTGCTGCCTCTAAAGAGATGATGTATACAGGGAAGCGTGTTCTGGCTGAAGAAGCCTTAAAAATTGGACTAATTAACCGTGTTGTAAAAGATGAAGACTTAGAGGCAGAGACAATGACATGGGCTGAACAAATTGCAGCTAACTCATGGCATACACTGCGAGAAGATAAAAGACTATTAAATGAAGGTTTAAATTATACCTACAAAGAAGGCCTCGTGTTCGAAAGAACTACGAGCTTAGGTCCTGGTGCTGATATGGGTGAACGACTTGCCAAATTAGGGCCAAAAGCAAAGAAGAAAGAATAAGGAGAAAATTATGGTTACTACCTCTAATACCGGTCGTATATCGCAAATAATAGGAACAGTGCTAGATGTTGAGTTCCCCCCCGATAGCCTTCCCGCCATAAACAATGCTTTGAGCATAGAACGCGACGATGGAACTTCCTTAATCGCTGAAGTACAGCAGCATGTCGGGAACAATTGGGTTAGGGCATTAGCAATGGACTCAACAGATGGGCTCAAGCGTGATATGCCGGTAATTGATACCGGTCAAGCAATCTCAGTTCCAGTTGGTGAAAAAGCACTGGGGAGAATGTTTAATGTCCTAGGTGAACCGATCGATGATCAACCAGCTCCTGAAGGTGCTCCCAGGTGGGAAATCCATAGGGAAGCTCCTGCGTTTGAAGATCAAGAAACAGAGCCTTCTATTTTGGAAACAGGTATAAAAGTGGTTGATTTAATTGCACCACTTGTACGGGGTGGTAAAGTTGGACTCTTAGGCGGCGCAGGTGTTGGGAAAACAGTTACCATTCAAGAATTAATTAATAACATCGCCCAGCAGCATGGCGGTTATTCTGTTTTTGCAGGTGTTGGTGAACGTTCACGAGAGGGTAACGATCTTTGGAACGAAATGAATGAATCTGGTGTACTACCTCGAATGTCCATGGTATTTGGACAAATGAATGAACCGCCAGGTG
>JAKUNN010000008.1 GCA_022451885.1 Dehalococcoidia bacterium
CCGACTTTCGTCCCTGCTCGACTTGTAGGTCTCGCAGTCAAGCTCCCTTATGCCAATACACTCGTAGGGTGATTTCCATCCACCCTGAGGGAACCTTTGTGCGCCTCCGTTACATTTTAGGAGGCGACCGCCCCAGTCAAACTGCCCATCAGACACTGTCCTCGCGCTTGCTCGCGAGTTAGAAAACAAACCAGAAAAGGGTGGTATCTCAAGGTCGACTCCACGATGCCCAAAAGCACCGCTTCAAAGTCTCCCACCTATCCTGCGCATTTGTGGCCTAATCCCAATGCCAAACTGCAGTAAAGCTCCACGGGGTCTTTTTGTCCTGCCACGTGTTGGCCGCATCTTCACAGCCAATTCAATTTCGCCGGGTCCTTCGTCGAGACAGTGCCCAGATCGTTACGCCTTTCGTGCGGGTCGGAACTTACCCGACAAGGAATTTCGCTACCTTAGGACCGTTATAGTTACGGCCGCCGTTCACTGGGGCTTCAGCTCAAAGCTCTCACCTCTCACTTTAACCTTCCAGCACTGGGCAGGCGTCAGCCCCTATACGTCAGCTTTCGCTTTTGCAGAGACCTGTGGTTTTGATAAACAGTCGCCTGGGCCTGCTCTCTGCGGCCCTTCATCGCTCACCAAGCGAGTTGGTTCACAATAAAGGGCGATCCTTCTCCCGAAGTTACGGATCTAATTTGCCGAGTTCCTTAACGAAGGTTCTCCCGTTCGCCTCACGGTACTTACCGCCACCTACCAGTGTCGGTTTGCGGTACGGGCGCTACGACAGCTAACAACGAGGCTTTTCTCGCCGACTTGGGCTCAACTCCGTCGCTTTGACAAAAGTCTCCACTCCCCCCGAATTCTCAGCTTAATCTGACGGCGGATTTCCCTACCATCAGGCGCCTACAATTCAGAGACGGACCATATCCACAGGTCCGAGGAACCTACCCTATCGGGTCCCCTCTTTGCTCAAACACTGCCGCTGCGGTGCTGGAATACTAACCAGCTGTCCATCGCCTACGCCTCTCGGCCTCGGCTTAGGCCCGACTAACCCTACGCGGACTGACCTTCCGTAGGAAACCTTAGGTTTACGGCGGGTGCGGTTCTCACGCACCTTACGCTACTCATACCGGCATTCTCACTTCGTTCCGCTCCACGCTGCCTCGCGACAACGCTTCTCTGCTGAAACGAACGCTCCCCTACTGCCATCTGCTCAATTGCAGATGACCCACAACTTCGGCGCCATGCTTAGCCCCGTTGAATTCTCGGCGCAGAACTACTCGACCAGTGAGCTGTTACGCACTCTTTCAAGGATAGCTGCTTCTAAGCTAACCTCCTGGCTGTCTTCGCGGTTCGACATCCTTGCACACTTAGCATGGACTTGGGGGCCTTAGTTGGTGGTCTGGGCTGTTTCCCTCTCGACAATGGAGCTTATCCCCCACTGTCTCACTCCCGAGTTCTGTCCGACGGCATTCGCAGTTTGGTTGGGTTTGGTAAGCGGTAAGCCCCCTAGCCCATCCAGAGCTCTACCTCCGTCGGAGATCACCCGAGGCTGCACCTAAATGCATTTCGGGGAGAACGAGCTATCTCCTGGTTCGTTTGGCATTTCACCGCTATCCACAGGTCATCCAAGCGTTTTGCAACACACCCTGGTTCGGTCCTCCATTCGGTTTTACCCGAACTTCAACCTGCCCATGGATAGATCACCAGGTTTCGCGTCTACTCCATGCGACTCAGTCGCCCTATTAGGACTCGCTTTCGCTACGGCTCCATAGATCACTCTACTTAACCTTGCCACATAAAGTAACTCACCGGCTCATTCTTCAATAGGCACGCCGTCACCCGCCGAAACGGGCTCCGACTGCTTGTCAGCACACGGTTTCAGGATCTCTTTCACTCCCCTCCCGGGGTACTTTTCACCTTTCCCTCACGGTACTAGTTCACTATTGGTCGTCAGGAGTATTTAGCCTTGGGAAGTGGTCTCCCCAGATTCCCACAGGGTTTCACGTGTCCCGTGGTACTCAGGAACCTGCTTCAAAGTTGCAAACCTTTCATGTACGGGGCTCTCACCCTCTCTGGCCGGCCCTTCCAGGACCGTTCTATTAAATTTGCAATTGGTAACTTTGTGTCTGAATAAACAGACAATGCAGGCCCTACAACACCGACCAGGCGAACCTGTTCGGTTTGGGCTTTTCCCCTTTCGCTCGCCGCTACTAAGGGAATAATCTCTTTTCCTCAGGGTACTTAGATGTTTCAGTTCCCCCGGTTCCCTCTACCGGACCTATGTGTTCAGTCCGGAGTGATCCGGTTTTACCGGATCGGGTTGCCCCATTCGGAAATCTTCGTCTGAGCTTACTTGGCAGCTAAACGAAGCTTATCGCAGCCTTGCTACGTCCTTCCTCGGCTCCTAACGCCTAGGCATCCACCGCGCGCCTTGATAGCTTGACTCATCGTTCAAGACTCGCAAATTGCATACACGATCTAATACATGAATTAACACATACAAAATCTGTTTTCCCGGCATCTAATACATGAATAAACATGTACCAGATTCCGTTTGCAGTTACTCTCTCTTCAATTATCAATGTCTGCCGGTTTTTATACCGGCCAGCGTCTTCACTGACACTGGCTGATATATAAACCTTTGTCCTAGCCCAAGTTTGGTGGAGCCGAGGAGACTTGAACTCCTGACCTCCTCGGTGCAAGCGAGGCGCTCTCCCAACTGAGCTACGGCCCCTAGCAAGCGCTATGGTGGGCCATCCTGGACTCGAACCAGGGACCTCAGTCTTATCAGGACTGCGCTCTAACCAAGCTGAGCTAATGGCCCCTGCCTTACGGCCTTAAAAGCTGAATAGCGAACGAAATACGGCTGTTCGAGTAGCCGTTTTGTAGATAAAACACCGAAGTGTTTCTTCTATCGACCTAGGATGTGCCATTCCTACACTACAAACACCGTTCATAGTTATTAAGTAGGTTGGCAATCTCCCTAGAAAGGAGGTGATCCAGCCGCAGCTTCCGCTACGGCTACCTTGTTACGACTTCATCCCAATCACCAGCCCCACCTTAGGATGCTGCTTCCCCGAAGGGTTGGCGCACGTACTTCGGGCAGAACCGGCTTTCATGACGTGACGGGCGGTGTGTACAAGGCCCGGGAACGTATTCAACGCAGTATTGCTGACCTGCGTTTACTAGCAACTCCGACTTCATGTAGGCGAGTTTCAGCCTACAATCCGAACTTAGGATGGCTTTGATGGGATTAGCTCCACCTCGCGGCTTGGCTTCCCTTTGTACCACCCATTGTAGCGTGTGTGTAGCCCCGGACGTAAGGGTCACGCTGACCTGACATCGTCCCCTCCTTCCTCCGGGGGTTTCCCGGCAGTCTCGACAGAAAAATATAACTGGCGACGGGGGTTGCGCTCGTTGCGAGACTTAACCCAACACCTCACGGCACGAGCTGACGACGGCCGTGCAACACCTGTGTATGCTCCCCGAAGGGTCCATCAGTTTTCACATCAGTACTACATACATGTCAAATCCGGGTAAGGTTCTTCGCGTACCATCGAATTAAACCACACGCTCCGCTGCTTGTGCGGGCCCCCGTCAATTCCTTTGAGTTTTAGCCTTGCGGCCGTAGTCCCCAGGCGGAGTACTTATTGCGTTAGCTACGACACCGAGGGGGTCGATACCCCCGACATCTAGTACTCATCGTTTACGGCGTGGACTACCCGGGTATCTAATCCGGTTCGCTCCCCACGCTTTCGCCCCTCAGCGTCAAGTCAGTGCCAGGATGCCGCCTTCGCCTCTGGTATTCCTCCCGATATCTACGCATTCCACCGCTACACCGGGAATTCTGCATCCCCCTCACTGCTTCAAGCCTGGCAGTTTTCTGAGACCTCTCTCGGTTAAGCCGCGAGATTTCACCCAAAACTTGCCAAGCCGCCTGCGGGCCCTTTACGCCCAGTAAATCCGGACAACGCTTGCAACCTACGTATTACCGCGGCTGCTGGCACGTAGTTAGCCGTTGCTTATTCACGAGGTACCGTCAGAACTTCTTCCCTCGTAAAAGAGGTTTACAACCCGAAGGCCTTCATCCCTCACGCGGTGTTGCTGCGTCAGGCTTTCGCCCATTGCGCAAGATTCTTAGCTGCTGCCTCCCGTAGGAGTCGGGGCCGTGTCTCAGTCCCCGTGTGGCTGACCATCCTCTCAGACCAGCTATCGATCATCGCCTTGGTGGGCCATTACCTCACCAACTAGCTAATCGACCGCGGGCCGCTCCTAAAGCACCTGAGTTTTCACTCTCCGGCCTCTCACCGGGAGCAATATGGGGTATTAGCTAGCCTTTCGGCTAGTTATCCCCCTCTTTAGGGCACGTTACCCACGTGTTACTCACCCGTCCGCCGCTCTCTGCCTACGCAAGCGTAGGTTTCTCGCTCGACTTGCATGCCTAATACACACCGCCAGCGTTTGTCCTGAGCCAGGATCAAACTCTCCGTTGGAAACACTTCAAAAGAAGTGCTCACAGAGTTTTGTTTTTTGTCTCGGTTGTGTCGGTCAAAAACAGACACACCGTGACGGGTTCCCGAACGTTTTTATTTCGTCCGCTATTCAATTTTTAAAGTACGAGCCACAAGAGGGCCAAGGATTGAAGTTACGTCTAAACGGTCCCTATGTCAAACCAAAACACCGTGCTTTTTACATTCTACTAAGCACAACTAAGTCCGTAATGAAACAATAAAGTTAGATTTATATTTCCCCTGAGTCCTCAACGCCACCATTTCCATCACTTTCCTGGCTTTTTATAATCCTTAGCCGCTGAAGTCTCCTGCCACTCATACTTAAAACTTTTATCTGCAATCCATCAACCGAAACTTCATCTCCAACCCTGGGTAATCGACCCAATAAATGAATCAGAAAACCACCAACCGTATCAAAATCCTCACTTTCCACCGTATACGAAAACAAATCTTCCAGAACATCAGTTGCCATCCCGGCATCAAGCATTACCTCGTTTGTGGAAAGTACCTCCATAACGGGAGCTGCAACATCATATTCATCTTCAATTTCGCCAACAATTTCCTCAAGCAAATCCTCAATAGTGACCAACCCGGCCGTTCCGCCATATTCATCCACAGCAATAGCCAAATGAGTCCTAGTCCCTCTCATCTCCGTCAAAAGGTCATCAGCACGTTTTGACTCCGGAACAAACACTGGATTTCGAAGCCACTTATCAAGTGTTTCTTCGTCATCACTTACTAAGGCAGATAGCAAATCTTTTGCATAAACAATGCCAACAATGTTATCAATATTTTCTTCAAATACCGGTATACGACTAAAACCTCTCTCCGTAGCCAGCTGAGCAACTTCACGAATAGACGAGTTACGTTCAGTAGCAACGATTTCAATTCGGGGTGCCATAATTTCGTGTACTGCCTTCTCTTCAAGTTCTAGAACTCCACGTATCATTCTCCTCTCTTCCTCTTCAACACCACCCGTCGCCTCTTCTTTTTCAAGAAAAGTTACCAAGTCTTCTCCTTCACGTTCGTTTTGCGAAGGAGTCACTACTTGTATGAAACCAGAAAGCAATCGACTCGGAAAACTCAAGATCCGTGCAGGCCATATGAACAACAAGGCACACCAACGTATAGACCATGAAAAACGTAATACAGTCTCTTCAGGAGCCAAGTTGCCCAAGGTTGCAGCAGTGATTTGTATCATTGCTGCAAAAGCGCCTCCTGCAACTGCTATTGCAGCTGCACCACTTGCATTAAATTCACGTGCACCAAAATACGCTGCAGCAGCAATTATACCGGCTCCAGCTAGCGCTCTTGCTGCCGCAAAAGAACGAAATGCAGCAGGTTCCATAATTTTGATCACTCGAACTGCTTTTAGATTTCCCATTTCGGCTTGCGCAGACATACGAGCTAAATTCATTTTTGCAACAGCTGCTTCCAGTCCAGCGACAAGTGCAAGAACTGCAGTTGCACCTACAATCGTAATTATCGAATTAATTACTGCCCAATCCATTAGCTGTTTTTACGCTCCGACTTCTTGAGAATTTGTGCAGGTACACCAACCACCTTCCCCTTTGCAGGGACATCATCCAACACGACAGACCCAGCTCCTGTCATAGCATCATCACCAACTACAACAGGAGCTACCAACATTGTTGAACTACCTATAAAAGCACTGGCTCCGATTTCGGTTCGATGTTTTTCTTGACCATCAAAATTGCAAGTGATGGCACCTGCACCAATGTTGCTACTTTCACCAACAGTCGCATCTCCTAAATATGAGAAATGATGCATTTTCACAAAACTTTTAAGCTCAGAGGCCTTAACTTCAGCCGAAGTACCTATCTCACAGTAGTCACCAATTTTTGTATTTTCACGAACATGTGAAAACGGCCCCACTCTAACATGCGATCCAATTTGGGAGTCCGAAATAACTGACTGTATAACTGTACTTTCCTCTCCAACGATTGAATCTTTTAGAACCGTCCCTGGCCCTATAATTGAGCCACTTCGAACCAAACAATTACCGTACATTTGACAATTAGGTTCAATACGAACACCATCCTCAAGTTTCACATCATGTTCAAGAACAACGCTGCCTAGGTCAGTAAAAGATACTCCTCTGCCAATCGCCTTTTCTACAAGTCTTCCTCTCAGACCACCCTCTGCCTCTACCACTGAATATGCATCTTCCACGCAAATTAATTCTTTCTCACTTGCAACTACTCTAGACAAAACACCACCCTCCTCAATAAACATATTTACTAAATCACTTGATGACCTAAAGCCGGATCTTCTCTCGTAAAGCCAATCAGCATCGAAAGAAAAAGGCCCTCTAGAGAGTTCATCTTTGTCATCAAAAAAAGTTGCAGCCACTGGGCCAGTAGAATTAACTAATCTCTCTAACGTTTTTTCGGTAAGCAAAGGCATTAATCGGTCAATTACAATGATTCGCTCACAGTCTTGTAACTGATTTCTGGCTGCCCCGAGTATATTATGTAACCCTTCATCTTTTTCTACTTTTAATATCTCAACATTCTCAGGCTTACTCTTCGAAACGCCGTGGGAAGCAACGATAACTCGCTCATAGCCAAGTTCATGTGCAGTTTCAGCAATCCATACAGTAGCGGTCGCACCAGCTAAAATTTGCTCGCAGTAACCATCAGGTAAAAGAATTAAAACCCCAATTTTTTGCTGGTGATTTACATTCATAAAATTACACAAAACTGCCTAAAGGGGGCCGTATTTCTGATTTTTGTACGGTGAGGGGTTCGTGCGGTTCAAGGTCGTCGCTCATTGCGGCTGGATAAGATCATGTATGCCTTTTTATAAAACTGTCAAGGGCTAATCTGGAAACCTAGCCATTAAGACTCGACACTGCACCACACTCACACGTAGCATCAGTATGTAATGGCAAATCAAAAAGTCCAACCACTGACATCAGAAGAAATCAGGAATTCCTTTTTGGATTTTTTTAAAGGAAAAAATCACGTGCAATTACCTGCATGGCCACTTATTCCTGTTGGTGATCCAACTACTCTCTTTACAACCGCAGGTATGCAACAATTTAAGCCTTACTTTACAGGCTTAGAAGTACCAGAGCATAAACGAGTCACCACAATTCAGCCTTGCTTCCGAACACCCGATATCGAAGAGGTTGGTGATTTAAGCCACCTCACCGCGTTCGAAATGATGGGTAACTTTAGTTTTGGTGATTATTTCAAATCTGAAATAATCACTTGGGCATATGAGCTTCTTACAAAAATCTATAGAATTCCTAATCAAAACTTGCATTTCAGCATCTTTTCTGAAGATGAAGAAGCTTACGATGCATGGCGCAGCCTAGGTATAGAAGACGCCCAAATTCATCGTTACGGTCAGGATGAAAACTATTGGTTCAGTGGACCTACAGGACCATGCGGACCTGATAGCGAAATTTTTTTTGATTTTACACCTGATAAGGGGCCAGAAAATACAGATCCAGCAAAACAAAGTGATCGATTCCTGGAAATCTGGAACCTTGTCTTCATGCAAAATCTGCGCGATGAAAACGGATCTTTCAGCGAACTTCCTAAAAAAAATATCGATACAGGCAGTGGGCTAGAAAGAATTGCAGCCGTTTTACAAGGGAAAAAGAGTGTTTTTGAAACTGATATTTTCCTACCCATACTAAAAGAGGCTTCAGAAATTCTTGGGAACGAACATATGGAAGGGACGACATCAGCCACTACAGACTACGCAATAAGAGCAATGTCTGAGCATTCACGCGCAGCAACCCTCCTTACTGGAGACGGTGTGGTCCCAAGTAATGAAGGGCGTGGCTACGTACTAAGACGAATTATCAGACGTGCCATTTACCTCGCGCGTCGCGAAGGTTTAAATGAACCATTCCTTCCACGTTTGGCTGAGATTTCGATCAACAAGCTTTCACCAACCTACCCACATTTAAATGAAAATCTAGAATTTATCATGCAGGCAATTGGAAGCGAAGAAGATCGATTTTCACGAACGCTTTCGGCCGCAAGTCAACGTCTCGACCGACTGATCAATCGCGAACAAGCAGCAGGAAGCTCTAACTTGTCGGGCGAAATTGCTTTCGAGTTATATGACACTTATGGACTTCCTTTAGAATTAACCTCAGAAATAGCGAAGACTCAGGGGATTCAAGTTGACGCACTGGGATTTCAAACTGCACTTGAAGATCAGCGTAAGCGAGCACGTCAGGCAGCACACTTTTCAGATTCCGAAACACTTCCTGCTTTAAGCTCTTTGACTCAAGAACACAGTACATTTACTGGATACACACATCTCGAAGAAGATGCGGAAATAGCAACAATTCTAAAAAACGGAGAGAACAGCGGACCTGTAACTGCTGGCGAAGATTGCGAGATAATACTTTCCACAACACCCTTTTATCCAGAGGGGGGCGGGCAAATAGGAGACAGGGGAATAATTAGCAGCCCCCAAGGTGTTCTTGAAATAAAAGATACTCAACAAGCTGGTAATGCGATCGTACATCAGGCTCACGTTATCAAAGGAGAAATCTCATCCGGTTCAAGTGTTGTTGCAACAGTAGATCAGACACATCGATTTGCAGCAGCTAGCAACCACACAGCCACTCACCTACTTCACTCTGCTTTACGCGATGTATTGGGTAGCCACGTACGTCAACAAGGGTCTCTCGTTTCTGCAGAACGTTTCCGCTTTGATTTCACACACCTTGAAAAGATTCCAGAAGCAGCCCTGGCTGAAGTCCAACAACTCGTTAACAGTAAAGTTCGAGATAATTTGGAGGTTGCATGGCGAAATTCTTCATATCAAGAAGCCGTAAGTGAAGGTGCATTAGCCTTTTTTGGTGATAAATATGGTGCAGAAGTTCGGGTGGTAGAGATTGGACCCCCAGGGGAAAGCTTCAGTATGGAGTTATGTGGTGGCACTCATGTTGATTTCACCGGACGCTTAGGTTTTGTCCAAATACTTCGTGAAACTTCTGTTGCCGCAGGTTCTCGACGACTAGAGGCTCTTTCTGGATTCTCTGCAGAAAATTACTTTTCGGAACAAATTAAAACTTTGCAAAACATTGCTAACGCGCTCTCGACTACCCCGGCAGAATCGGAAAAACGTATACATATCCTTTTAGAAGAACTCACCGACCTTCGTGAACAAACAAAAAAATTTGAACGCGCTCGAGCATCTACACAAACTGAAGAATTAAAAAAATCTGCGGAAAAAATTGGGGAAACTTTCATTATTAATGCTGTTGTACAAGATACCGATCAAGCTGGATTGAAAGTGATCGCCGACCAGCTACGCTCAGATCTGAAACAAACGGTTGTTTTGCTCGCTACTGTACGTAACGGCCAAGTTTCCTTTTTATGTACCGTCTCGCATGAACTCGTTGAACAGGGATTGAATGCTGGTGATATTGTCCGTTCTGTGGCAAAGATAGCAGGAGGGGGTGGAGGAGGTCGCCCTGAACTTGCTGAAGCCGGAGGTGGCGATGCTAGCCAACTAACAAACGCACTAAAACACGGTAAGGATCTTATAACTGAAACTCTAAATAAATAGCTATGTATCAACACTTAACCAGTTTCACCCTCACTTTCATCTCCTCATGCTAACTCAACCACTAATGGCACTTGATTATGGTAGTCATCGCATTGGTGTTGCAGTCAGCGATGAATTAGCTCTTTTTGCTCATCCCCGTTCTGCATTAAAGAGCGAAGGAGGAAAAATGTTTTCTCAAATTCAAAATCTAGTTAGTACTGAAAATATTTCTGAAGTTATTGTGGGGCTACCACTCACCTTAGAAGGTGGTGAATCTAAACAAACCAAACTGACACGGAAGTGGATTGAGAAACTACGTGGGGTTCTAGATATTCCAGTCACAGAATGGGACGAACGACTCACGTCCGTACAAGCTGATAAAATTTTGAACGAAGCAGGACGCTCTCGCAAAAATCGTCGTTCAGGAGAACGCGATTCTGCTGCGGCAGCAATAATTCTCCAAACTGTTTTAGATTCCCGAAGAGCTGCAGAGGGGAATTGAGATGGCCAATGTAGCCTCATTTACTTCACGCTATTCACCTCACAACATTTTGGCAATTTTAGGTGTCCTCATATTTGTAGCAGGCACTATTAGCGCAATCCTGCTAATCATTAACACTCCAGATACTTTGCAAGCTAGCCCATCCGAAGCACATAATCTAAAAAAAGATGCGTCCAAAAGAATCTACATTGTCCCGCAGGGAAGCACTTCCCGAAAAATCGGTGAAGAGCTTGTCACATTTGGCTATGTTCGTTCCGGATTACAATTTGAATTACTTATTGACCTAATGGGTATTGAGGGGATTCTTGCCGCTGCCCCACATGAATTAGCGCGTAACATCTCTCCCTCTCAGCTTGCAGCTTTACTAACAGTCCAGCCCTCGATCCCTGGTCTAGTCATAACTTTTCCGGAAGGATTACGCGTTGAGGAAATGGCCGCAATAGTTGAGGATTCAGGGTTCGCAAAGGCTGGTGATTTCCTGACTGCTATCGAAAACTCTAAGGTACCTGAGGAATTTAAAACTTCATTCCCAGAAAACACTACACTACAAGGCTATCTATTCCCCGACACATATGAAATTGCTCTTGATGCAACACCTGAAGACTTAGTTGAATTGATGTTAAACACCTTAATCTTACGATTTTCAACAGATATCATCATGACGGCAAAAAATAATAATCTCAACACCCACGAGATTTTAACTTTGGCATCAATTATCGAGCGTGAAGCAGTTCTTCCAAGTGAACGAAAAATGATTTCAAGTGTTTTCCACAATCGTCTTCGTGATGGGACAACACTTGGAGCAGATCCAACAGTTCAATATGCTATCGCAGAAATTAACCCTGATAGCGTGAAAATATGGGGGTGGTGGAAACCTGGTTATGAAATCACTATCACTGACTTAGATATCGATTCTCCTTATAACACACGGATTTACCCAGGATTACCACCAGGACCAATTGCAAACCCTGGGCTAGCTTCAATTATTGCAGCTGTTGAACCAGATAAAACGGACTATTATTTCTTCGTTCGGGATGTTTGTGCTGATGATAACTCACACCTTTTTGCAGTTACCCTAGAAGAACACAGAACAAACCTTAGTAGGAATGAAGAATGTCAATAAGTGGTCGAGTCGGAATAATTGGTTTTCCTGTAGCCCACTCGCTATCTCCAAAAATTCATAATGCTGCATTGCAATCATTAGGATTGGATATTAGCTACGAGCTATGGAAAACAAGTGAGGAAAACCTAGATCAGCGAATAGAAATGCTTCGCGCACCCGACATTCTGGGTGCAAATGTAACCGTGCCTTTCAAACAAAAAATTATCCCATTCTTGGATGACCTAGAAGGGTTCGCAAAAGAAATAGGCGCAGTGAACACGATTATCAAACGAAATGGATTGTTAATAGGGAAAAATACCGACGCAGAAGGGTTCGTCATTCCTCTAGAAAAAGAATTGAATAAGCTGCAACTTGACTTCTCGCAAGTTCGCACCCTACTTATTGGTGCAGGTGGAGCATCTCGAGCAATCGCATTCGCTCTCGCAAAAGCAGGAATCCCAAATATAACCATTATGAATCGCACATTAGAATCAGCAAAAGAACTTGCACATTCATTATCACTATTTAGCGCTCAAATAAATGTGGATGCCTACGCTACAATTTCTTCGCTCGAAGGATTTAACTGCATCATTAACGCTACTTCCATTGGTATGACTGGTGGTCCAAACCCGAATGAGCAACCTTGTGATTTGTCAGATATCAGCTCACCACCACTCGTAGTAGATATAGTCTACGCACCAGAAGAAACATTGTTCTTGAAGTCCGCTCGGGACCTAGATTTCCCTAGGCTCGGCGGAATTCCGATGCTGATACAACAAGCTGCCCTCTCATTCGAGTTATGGACTGGGGAAAAAGCACCGCTCAATACTATGCGTTCAGCTATCGAAGACGTGGTTTAACATGCTGATATTTGCGTTTGCATTAGGACTTTTCCTTTTCCTTGGTTTTGGCTGGCTAATTACAAGAGAGATGNTTCAACATCGTTCTTGGAGAAAAAAACTNGAAGGAGGTGATGACAAACTCGTGGCTGTTTTGATAAATCAAGCTCTTTCAACTTGGCAAAAATCAAAAACACCTAATAACTTTCCAGGTACAGCATGGTCTTCGCTACAACGTTCACAATTGGTTGCAGTCACGGAATCAAGCGCAAATATCTCCACCTCATGTGAACCTAGCTACCGTACAGTGAAAGGACAACGTGAACAGATAAGTAGCGCATTGGATGAAGCTATCCCAGTCGCAGCAAAACTTATTGACCAACTCTTTTTTGACGTGCCTAACTTACAACTCGAAAGAATACGCATAGACATCTTCACAACCTTTCCCAGCAAAAATGATTCTCTTGTGCAACAACCAATCCTGACAACGACTGCCATCCGCAGTGTTGCTAAGGATCTTAAGTGGGATACTATATCTGAGGTGGAAGTGTTGAATAAATTCACCACGCATTACGCCCAAAGTCCAGATGGTGCACCGATTCCCATTGTTCTTCCTGAAGTAGAAGGACGTATTATAGAACAGGGTGAATCTATCTAATTAATTCTGTAGGAGTCTGAGATGACTACACAACGGTTTCGTTTTTTTACAGCTGGAGAGAGTCATGGCCAAGGACTTACAGCAATAATCGAAGGCGTTCCCGCTGGTTTAAACTTAAGCGAATCTGACATCGCTACAGATCTTGCCCGCCGCCAGCATGGTCATGGTCGCGGCGGACGAATGAAAATTGAAAAAGACCAAGCAAAAATTACCGCCGGAGTCCGTCACGGTAAAACTTTAGGTTCTCCGATTTCTCTCTGGATAATGAATCGAGATTGGGAAAATTGGACCGACCGTATGTCAATCACACCTGTCGAAGAGGAAATTGAAAGGGTTACTAGAGTTAGACCAGGCCACGCCGATCTACCTGGATCGCTTAAATATAGATTCGATGATGTACGTAATGTCCTAGAAAGGGCTAGTGCTCGCGAAACAGCTGCCAGGGTTGCAGTCGCAGGAATCGCCAAACGACTTCTTGATGAATTTGGGGTTTCATTTCAAAGTCACACCATTAGCCTTGGCAATGTACACGCAAAAATTCCAAAATCCGTCAATGATGTTGATTGGAACGCTTTACAAAGCGACCCAGTTCGTTGTGCAGACAAAGAGGCAAGCCAACAAATGGTTGATGCTATTGATGCAGCCAAAAAAGATGGTGACACCCTTGGTGGAGAGGTAGAAGTTCGAGTATCCAACGTTCCAATTGGCTTGGGGTCATATGTTCAGTGGGATCGAAGACTAGATGGTCGCATTGCACAAGCCATTTGCAGCATTAACGCCTTTAAAGGCGTTGGCTTCGGACTTGGCTTTGGCGCAACTACCAAAAGAGGATCAGAAACTCACGATGTAATTCAAGCGATTGAGACATGGGATGAACGCTTGTGGCCCCATGAAACGAATAGGCATGGAGGCATTGAAGGTGGCATTAGCACAGGTGAGGAAATTATCGTGCGTGCCGCTGTTAAACCAATCCCAACATTAGCCACCCCTCTACCTTCGGTTGACTTAGAAACAGGAGAGGAAGTACTTGCACATTATGAACGTAGTGACGTATGTGTTGTTCCGGCAGCAGGGGTCGTTGCAGAGGCAATGGTAGCTATTATCCTAGCCGATGCATGGATTGAAAAATTTGGAGGCGACACAATCGAAGAGATTAGAAACAACTTCAAAAATTCACAAAAATCTCTTAAGCCACGTAAGGCTTGAATAGACTTATCATGAGCGGAACATTTAGCGAAAACCGCATTTTCCTTATAGGCCTTTCCGGTAGTGGTAAATCTACGGTAGGCCCATTATTAGCATCAATACTGCACTTCACGTTTTGCGATACAGACTCCTTAATTGAAAAAACATCAGGGCAGTCAATTGCTGAAATCTTTAAGGATGTAGGCGAACTAACATTTCGCAAACATGAAAATATTGCAATGCGTGAGGCTGCAGAAAAAGACAATATCGTAATTGCATGTGGCGGTGGCGCGCCAACATTCTTAGCTAATCAAGAGATTTTGAAAACAGGGAAGGTAATTTGGCTTGATATAACTCCCGAGGAGGCTGCAAACCGCCTTAGCAAAAGCCTGGTCGAAGAACCGCGGCCTTTATTAGGTTTTGATCCCAAATCAAGACTGGAATCACTGTACACAAAAAGAGTAGGTTTTTACTCGGAAAGTGATCTACGGATTCAGGTAGACAAACTGACGCCAGAACAAGTATGTGGAAAAATTAATACTGAGTTACATAGAGTGATGTCATGAATTTTGAATCCGCAGCTTCAGTGAAAACTGCCTCTGGTAACTACGACATTTTTGTCCACGATCAAGCCATTGAGAATGTTGGAGAGATTTGCAGAGCTTTAGATATTGGCAACCACGCATTTATTATTACTGATACAGAAATTAATAAAATCTTCGGTGAACAGCTTGTATCAATTTTGTCTCAAGCTGGGTATACAACAAAGCTTTATGCAATTAATGCTGGAGAAGACCAGAAAAACCTTGAAACCGTTGAACATTTATACAATTGGTTGCTAAAAAATCACGTTGAACGTTCCGACTTTGTCATCTGTCTAGGCGGAGGTGTGGTAACGGATCTCGGCGGCTATGTTGCAGCTACCACTCTCCGTGGAATTCCATTCCTACATGTTCCAACCACCCTCTTAGGAATGGTAGATGCTGCGATAGGCGGAAAAACAGGCGTTGACCACCAACTTGGGAAGAATTTAATTGGTGCCTTTGCGCAGCCTGCCGCGGTTGTTTCTGATCCGCAATTATTGTCGACACTGCCAATCCGTCAAATTCGAGACGGGCTTGCTGAGCTGATCAAACATGGCTTAATTCTCGATAAAGACCTGGTAGACCTGTTAGAAAAATCTTCTTCGAATTTAAGATCACTGATTGAACCTCACTTCATCGCAAAGAGTAGTTCTATCAAAGCAGGAATTGTTTCTGCAGACGAACGCGAATCATCAAAAAGAATGCTTCTCAATTATGGGCATACAGTTGGACACGCCATTGAAGCATGTACCGGATATCAAACTTATCGACACGGTGAAGCGGTAGCAGTTGGAATGCATATTGCAGGGAAAATATCACACCAACTTGGCCTACTTAGCGAAGAGGAACTAAACCGTCAACAACACCTAATAACGTCCTGCGGACTACCATCAGAAGCATCAGATGTATACCTAGATGACGTGTTAAAAACTATGCGAAGTGATAAAAAAATGTACCAAGGTACTCTTTCTTGGATCCTTCTAAATGGAATTGGGAATGCAATTATCAGTCGTAATGTCTCAGAAGCTACATTTCGTAGTGCTGCAGAAACAATACTTGGATGAATATTTCGTTTACCTGTGAAAAAAATACGAACAACCCAATAGGGCCACGTGCTGGAAAATTAATCACAAGTCACGGAACAATTACAACCCCTGCCTTTATGCCAGTTGGGACATTAGCTTCTGTTAAAGCGCTAGCTCCTGAAGATGTTTTGGCAACAGGAGCACGCATTATCTTGGTTAATGCGTATCACTTGTATTTACGACCTACCCATAATTTAATTGAAGACTTAGGTGGAATTCATAAATTTATGGGCTGGCCGGGGCCGATACTGTCTGATAGCGGAGGATTTCAGGTCTTCAGTTTAAGTAAACTCGTTAATGTGAGTGAAGAAGGTGTCAGATTTCGTTCGCACCACGATGGTAGTGAACATCACTACACACCAGAACTTGCAATAAAAATTCAGAAAGCCCTTGGAGTTGATATTGCTATGCAACTTGACGAGCTAGTCAAATCAGATGCATCCGAAAATGAAATTTCTGAGGCTGCTAAGCGTACTCTCCGATGGTATGAACGTTCAAGAAAAATCGCAGGTGATAGTCCTGTTTTTCCCATTATTCAGGGAGGCTTTGATTCTAAACTTCGCGGTGCAATTGCACGAGAAGTAGCGACACTAGATGCACCAGGAATTGCCATTGGTGGCCTTTCCGTCGGTGAATCAAAAGATGTGATGCAAGAAATCATTGAGGTTGTTACACCTGAACTTCCAATCAATCGTCCCCGTTATCTGATGGGAGTCGGAAGTCCCGAAGACCTAATAACTAGCATTGCTTTAGGAATTGATATGTTTGATTGCGTCCTTCCGACCAGATTAGGTAGAACCGGAGGCATATTCACAGATACAGGCCGTGTAAATATTGGATCGGCCCGATATAGGGATGTTGATTCACCGCTTTCTGAAAACTGCGATTGTTCCACTTGTTCTACATTTACCACCGCATATGTACATCACTTGCTCCGAAACAATGAACTTTTAGGCTATCGACTTACTTCAATACACAACATCCGATTTTTAATTCGCTTAATGGAACGAGCAAGACTAGCAATCCTCGAAAACAACTTCGAGGATTTTGCAACTGACTTCTTAAACAGATATATCCCTGCCGATCCCAAAATTCGCGCCGAACAACGATTAAAACGGCCAATTTTTGACTAAAACGCAATTAATGGATAAAACTTTTGACAAACACAACCAAATACTGGTATTCGTGAGAACTACAATAGTGACAAGAAAAGTTGGAGCACTTAATTGATGGCAAAAAAATCTTCTGCAGCAAAAAATCTTGTAATAGTGGAATCTCCAGCAAAAGCACGAACAATTAGCAATTTCTTGGGAGACGAATATACAGTTATTGCTTCAGTAGGACATGTACGGGATTTGGTCAGTTTTGGGTATGGAGTAGATGTAAAGTCAGGAAACTTTGAACCCAATTATACTGTTGATAAAGACAAAATCGAAATAGTTACAGAAATTAAAGACGCTGCTAAAGAAGCCGAAACTGTCTTTCTCTCAACCGATCCAGACCGGGAGGGTGAAGCAATTTCGTGGCACATTGTTGACGCTGCAGAAATCCCACAGGAAAAAACAAAACGTGTTGTTTTTCATGAAATTACACAACCAGCTATAGAGGAAGCCTTCGCTCATCCTGGGGATATAAACCGTAATCTAGTGGAGGCTCAGGAAACCCGACGTGTGATCGATCGCTTAATTGGATATCCACTTTCATGGTTGGTACAAGAAAAGATTTTACGTTCAGGTAGTGCAGGCAGGGTACAAAGCGTTGCCTTACGACTAATCGTTGAGCGTGAACGTGAAATTACAGGCTTCGAAGCACAAGAATACTGGTCGATCCATGGATTATTCACAACAGTGAATGGCGAAAGCTTTACAGCTAAATTACATGCTTTACCAGGAAAAAAACGTCTGGATAAAAATACGATTCCAAACGAAGACAAGGCCCAGGAATTAATCGAGATTTTTAAGAATTCACAATTCGAAGTAGCCACAGTCACTGAAGGAAATCGTAAACGAAAGCCGCCGCCGCCATTTACTACAAGCAGCTTCCAGCAAGCTGCGAACAATCGCTATGGCATGAATGCGGCTAATGCAATGCGTGTCGCTCAATCACTATACGAGGGTGTCGATATACCAGGTCAGGGCCAGGTTGGCCTTATCACCTATATGAGAACAGATTCGACCAACGTATCATCGGCAGCATGTAAAACAGCACGAGAAAATGTCACCACCACTTGGGGGAAAGATTTTATCCCAACTAAACCACGCACATATTCACGAAAATCCAAGGGGGCACAAGAAGCCCATGAAGCAATTCGGCCTACTAATCCATTGCTAACACCAGAATCGTTAACCTCAATCCTCAACCCCAACGAATTACGTATATACACACTTATCTGGCAAAGATTCTTGGCCAGTCAGATGAGTGAAGCACAATATGGGACGATGCGAGTTGATATTAATGCCGTAGATGGTACTGAATCTAAGGGCACTTTTCGAGTTTCCTCAAGCAAACTAACCTTCCCTGGATATCTCGCTATTTATGATGCAAAAGTAGGAGATACAGATGAAAGAGAGAAAGATGACAACGAGAAAGATGATGATGCCACTCCTCAGGTAGCTCTTCCTAATCTCAAACAAGGTGACCATGGTAATGCCGCATCAGTTGATGGATAACAACACTATACTGAACCTCCCCCGCGATACTCTGATGCATCACTGGTAAAAAAACTTGAAGAAGAAGGAATTGGAAGACCAAGCACCTATGCTGCAACAATACAAACTGTCTTAAACCGCGACTATGCAGAGAGACAAGCAAGGTCATTAGTCCCTACTGAAAACGGATTTATTGTTAATGACTTTCTTGTTGAATACATGAATCGCTACGTAGCAATTCCTTTTACAAGCGAACTCGAGGGAAGACTTGATGGTATTGCAAATGGTGAGCATCAATACAGCGATGTCGTTCGCTCTGTTTGGGAACCATTTTTTGATGACTACAACAGCGCAAAAGAAAATGCTCCCAAACAACAAAAAATCACAGATATTCCATGTGAAGAATGTGAGAATGGCCTCTACATAGTCAGGAGAAGTAGGCATGGAGAATTCCTTGGCTGCTCTAACTATCCGGAGTGCAAATCCTTGCGTCCCTTAACTGAGGAAGGTGAACCAGCTACACCCGAAGAACCTGAAGCTTCGCACTACATATGTCCCCGTTGTGCGAAAGGTACAATAATAAAAACAGGTCCGTATGGCCAATATCTTGAATGCGATGGACGTGCGGCTAAAGATTGTGATTTCCGTACCGGTATACCCGTAGATATATCCTGCCCAGAATGTGATGAAGAGGACAAAAACGGACAGCTTGTAGAACGCAGCAGTCGGCGAGGAACTTTTTATGCTTGCTGGAATTATCCTGACTGCACATACAATACTAATAGTATTGAACCCGCTAATATTAAGGAGGCAAGGCCTCCAGAAGAACGTGAAGCTGCACGAAAAAAAGCAATCGAGCGCACAAAGAAACGTCCTAAACGACGAACACGTCGACGGTCTTGATTTTTCAGTTCATAATCATAGGAATATTTCCTGAATCTTGCCGAGGTGGCGGAATGGCATACGCAGCGGGCTTAAAACCCGTCGCCTTCACGGGCTTGAGGGTTCGAATCCCTCCCTCGGTACCACTACATAAAGAAAGAAGTGGCCTCAATGAGTAAGCGTTTACAAGACAAAGTTGCAGTAATCACAGGCGCCGCAAGCGGGATTGGCAAAGGATGTGCCAATGTACTTGCAGCTGAAGGGGCTACGATCGCAATTTGCGATATCAACCCGAATGTTACAACAGTAGGACGAGCAATAACTTCTGAACATGATGTCCCTGTTGAAGCTGTAATCACAGATGTAAGAAGCTCTACCGAAGTGGCTAGATTTGTAGAAAATACAATTGCACAATTTGGCAAAATTGACATTCTTATTAACAACGCTGGTATCTGGAGAGCAACACCTATTACAGACTCTTATGAAAAAGTACTGGACGATTTTGAGGCTATTGTTACGACCAACTTGAAAGGTGTTTTCCAAGTGGGGAGATCGGTAATCCCTCATATGGTGGAAGCTGGCAGTGGAGAAATTATTAATATTGCTACCGATCACATTGTTCCTCCGCATGGTTTTGCTACAGGTGGAGGTAGCCGTATGGATGTTTACGATGCTTCGAAATGGGGAACACGTGGCTTAACCGAATCTTGGGCAAAAGCTCTCAAGCCACATAAGATTCGCGTCAATGCACTAGGAATGGACGCAACAGACTCCGCGATGGTCCGCTACGCATCTGGGCAAGAGCCTAGCCCAGAAATACTAGAGCGCTGGATGAAACCCGAACAAATAGGAGAGCTAGCGGTCGAACTTATTTTGGAAGGACCTGAAGGACGGACCGGTGAACATATTGGAATCTGGCTCGATCATGAAATCTGCTTACCTGATCGCAAAGAAGAACTGCCAAGTAGACATCCTTAGACTATTAAGGTCGTACAACCGCTTGGACACTTGAATCCTGCATACCCCCATCGACAAGGAAATATGAACCTGTAGCATACTCACCGTCATCGCTAGCAATGAACGCAGCCATAGCACCCATATCAGTAGCTTGCCCCATACGACCTAGTGGCATTGTACTTCCTGCCTGTTCCTGAAATTCAGGGGTGTTGGCATTACCGAAAAAATTGGTTGCAGTTGGACCAGGCCCAATCGAATTCACTGTGATCTTATGCCCTGCAAGTTCCTGAGCCATGCTCCGGGTCATCATTCGAACACCAGCTTTTGTCGCACAATAAGGNACNNAACCAGNANAANCNNNTTCAGCNGCAACNGANGCNGTCGAAATAANTCGCCCTCCCTTACCTTGTTCAACCATTTGTCGTGCAGCAGCCTGACACGTCAGGAAAACTCCTGTGAGATTGACATCTATCACTCGCTGCCAATCCTCTTCTGTTAAGGTCAAAATAGTTCCAGCTGCATTTATACCCGCATTCGCACATGCAACCCATAAATCCCCAAGTTCGGAAACTGTTTTTTCAACTCCTGCAACTAAATCTTCACTTTTACGAACATCACCTTCATAGGTAATCGCCTTTTGCCCAAGATTTCGTACAAGTTCAGCCGTTTCTTCAGCAGTCTCGATCGAGAGATCAAAACATCCGATGTCGGCTCCTTCCTCAGCAAACCGTAACGCCATACCGCGCCCAATGCCGCTACCTGCACCTGTAATAAAAGCTACTTTTCCTTCTAATCGATTCATTTTCTTATTCCTTTCTTAATGATAATTATTTTGAGATTGTTAATTCTTTTGCCGTTATAAATTCCAAAAGCGCAGGAGTTCCTTCCCTTGTTTTTTGAATACCCCTCTCTATAGCAGCAGCAATCTCCTGAGGGTCTGTAATTCTTTCACCATACCCACCAAATGCTTTGGCCATATCAGCGTAATTCCCACTAATGTCTGTACTCCCATATTTTGCTTGGGCCTCCTGCATAATTGGGATTTCAATTGCCATAGAAAAATTGTTCAAGAGAATAGAAAGTATAGGAATACGCTCCCGTACCGCCGTTTCGAAGTCCATTCCAGTAAATCCAATAGCCGCATCTCCCCAAACATTTATACAAAGCTTCCCAGGTTGTGCAAGCTTAGCACCCATCGCTAAGCCTAATCCATAACCAAGCTGTGTGGTCTTCCCCCAACCAATATAACTCAGCGGCACATTGGATACCCAGAAGGGCGACAACTGATCCCGCGGACTTCCTGCATCATGAGTAATAATAGTTTCATCTGGATCAGTAACATTCATCAGTTCATTGATCACCCTATAAGGTGAAATTGGTATTTCTTCTGATAAAAGTTTTGGCGACCATTCGCTCAACCATTTCTCTTTTCGTTGGCTTATTTGAGTTGCGACCTCTCCCCTATCATTAACCTGGCCATCACCTAGCTCTTTGAGCAGCGCCTGAAGTGTCAATTTTGCATCACCTATGAGAGCATGCTTAGCCTGAACATCTTTGTTCAAGTCTTGAGGATCCAGTGTGGCATGGATATATGTCTTTCCAGCCGGCATTGCCAATCCAAAACCAGTGATAGCAAAACTACAACCTATACCAAAAATGACATCAGCCTCATCAATAGCCTGGTACACCGGTTGGGGAGCCGCCCGACCACCTGATCCAAGTGCCAAAGGATGACTTTCAGGAAAAGCACTTTTCCCTTGAAGACTTGTTGTAACAGGAATTTGTAACATTTCTGCCAAATCTTTCAACTCTTTCCATGCCTTTGCATAATGAACACCTTGACCTGCATAGATAACTGGCTTTTTAGCCTTCTTCAAAACAGATACGACTTCTGAAATCGCTTCTGGATCGGGAGCTGACCTTGTTGCAAATGATGGTTCATAGTCCAAATCAATATCTTCACCAAAAAGATCGCCTGGGATTTCAATAACTACGGGACGTGGGCGACCATTGCGCACCTGCGTAAATGCTCTTTTCAATGCTGCTGGGACTGCAGTTGCAATCTCTACGTGTTCAGACCATTTAGCTATATGTCGATAATTCAAAGCAGAATTGAAATTGGGGGCAACATTTGCAAGCTTTCGAGGATAACCTGCCGGCAACACCACAATCGGAACTGAATCGCCATATGCCTGAGCCACACCACCAAAAGCATTTTCAGATCCTGGACCATGCTGCATTGTAAAAACTCCAATTTTCTCCCCGGAGTTAAGTCGGCTATAGGCATCTGCCATATGTAAACCAGTCCGCTCTTGGCGAACGATAATTGTACGAATATCTGCCTTTGCAGCAGCCTCTATAATCGGATTTACCGGATAAGCAACAAGAAATTCCACGCCTTCTCTTTTTAAAATTTCAGCTACGGCATCTACTACTTTCATTTTGATCACCTGATTTTTTCAGTTAGTTTAACGTTTTCAAGACCTTTTATGCTGTAATAACTTGCCGCAACACGATTAGATGTACACAATCTGTGCATGACTCTTCTCACAATTACTTCAGACTCCCCTGGCGCAGGAAAAACTGGCGTGGCTACAGCAATCGCTCAACACATTGCATATACAGGCCGCCCCGTCCGTCTCCTACGGGCCATTTCTGGAGAACCTAGTGCACGTTCACGTGCAGATGCTCATTGGTTTAGTTCTCTTGAATTTGTTCCGGGAAGCTCAAATACCCCCGTACAAGTAGATCAAATACCTGATTCTTCACCAGATGAATTACTTGTAGTTGAAGCCGATGCAGGTAGTTTATCTATACCGGGAGCAGACTACGTGGTTTTCGTGAACAGAGGACTACCTGAAACGCATCCGGAAACCAACCCACACACACAAATCATAATAGCCACCGACATTCCTAAAAAAGAACAAACTGCATCAGAAATCAATGGCATCCCTTTAATATCACTACACGAAGATCGCATACTAAATGGATTTAGTATCCAGGAAGTACAAGACCTACTGCGCGCTGACCTAATTGTAAAAGGCAGCCGTAACGAAAGAGTAACCTGTGATCATTTAGTTATTGCCCCCATATCTTCCGATGCAGGGCAACCTTATTTAGAACGCTTTGATTCAAAAGCTGTAGTAGTACGTTATGACAAAACAGATCAGCACCTTGCAGCACTTGCTTCCGATCCTGAATGCTTAATTCTTACTGGCGGTCGCCAACCATCGGATTATTTATTCGATGCAGCCAATGCACGAGGTGTTCCGGTCCTGTTATCAAGAACGGACACAGAAAATACTGTCATTGCGCTGGAAGGGATTTTTGATAACACCCAATTTCAAGGCGAAAGAAAACTTGAAAGGATGGTATCTTTACTCGAGGCTTCCACTTTATTTGAAACTCTCAATCTTAGCTAATAGCTCATTCAGGATATTCTGTCGTCCAGGTAAGTAATACTGCCGGTGCTACAGGTCTCCAAAGCGGATGAAATATGCCATCCTCAAAAGAAAATAAGGCTTTTAGGTTCTGGATAATGCGATCTTTCATTCGTTCTGTCGACGGTGCCCCCACCGCGTCCAATGCAAAAGAAACTGCCATTTCTCTCGTAGTCAATATTTTTTCAGGCCACTGAAAAAATTCATCCGGCATCAAGACAGATGGTTGTATACCTACTTCCAGAAGCACATCCAAAATTTCCAAATAGCTGGGCAAAGACTTAAAGCCCTCTTCATATACCAACTCAAATAATGCAGCATTACGATTTGGGGGCGGTGGATTCCAGGTTGCAACAATTACACGCCGCTTAGCGGCACGTTCCATTTTTTTAAGTAAACTCCCAATTTCAGATATAAAGTAAGTCACATCTACTATCACAGCCACATCGCAAGTAGGAAATACAGCATCTTCCCAAGTAGATTGAACTACATTCACATTTGTGATTTTTGAACTATTTGCTAACTCAATAAATTCGCTACACATACCTAATGAAGGTTCGATGTTAGTCACACTTTTACAATGTAAGGCCAAGGGTAATGCAGTCCTCCCCGCACCCCCTCCAATTTCCAGGACTGTGTCATTCTTCGTTATATGATCCTTTAATGCGTCCAAAACTGCATCAGACTTTCGAAAAGGATCAAATCTATAACCAGGTGCAACCTTACTCCACAGGGCATTATTTATTTCTGGTAGATTCAAACTTTTTTTCTGATACTTAACGTCTTCGATAAGTTTCCTGTACCGATCATTTGCATTCATTTTCAAATCATCTCACTGAAATTTACGAAACCATCACTGGCTACTCATTTAGATTACCTTGGAAATTTACCTCGCCTCTCTCATCAGTAAATTTAACTAGGCAAGAGGCAACCGTTTGAGAAAACGTATCCATCGTTCCACGGACAGCGAAAGTAGCCCCCTTAGGTAATGATGGAATAATTACTGAATTGACACTATTTACCACCGAACCATCATCCCCAATCAGATCGACTGTCATATAAAGACTNGATATATCCTTTTCCCCCACATTTTCAGCACCAATATCAAAATCATAGTAGGTATCCTTTACCTCCTCACATCGCGCCCCAGGCATAATACGCAGTTCGGCAGGGATCTCACTTTCTTGCGAGGACTGTGACTTAACTGTCTCGGTGGCTTTTGGGGGTTCTGTCCTTTCAGGTGTAGCTGTGACAGTAGCTTGGGTTTGTGTCTCATTCCCCTCTGGAATCATCTCTTTAGAAACACTGCTATTTCCACAGCCAATCCAAAACAGGGAGCAAATAATGGAAAAAGAAAGAACTAAGACCAATTTCATAAAAAGATACTACCTGAGAGTTAATTAACTGACCAAAGTATTATCTTCTTCAAAAAAATAATCGACATCGTCGAGAAGTGCCTCTATTTCGTCTTTATTCTTATCAGTTTTACCTTCAGCACGTACCGTAATACCCATTGCATTAGCGTGGCGGCCAAATAACTCCAAAGAATTTCCATATTTCTGATGGCCGGCAGTATGTCGTGCACAAGCCAACAACAGTTCTTCTCTTTTCATGGAAGAAGTTCGCTCATAATCCTCTAACATACATAAACCGATTTCCTGATTGTGGGGATCATTACCTTGCTTTGCTACCCCCATTGCCAACGTTGAAATTAAAGAAGTTCTTTCAGCACCTGACTCCAAATAAGCCTGTGTACAAGCCACGCTATCATCCTGATCTAAATTCATCATTGCTTGACTGAGTTTCCTCAATATCTCAATCGATGAACAATTCCTTAACCCTTGGGGAGTTTCAACAAAATGTGCCTGGGGTGAACTATCAATTGGGGCATTATGATGCTTTTCATAATTGTAATCAGGCATATCACGAACTAGAGTAGCGGTCTGATTAACAAAGGTGGCTGCCACATATAACAACTTTGTTTTATGCGGATGATCAAACCTGTCATAAAACCATGCAACGGTATTGGTGTATTCATATCCGTGCTGAGGCATGCTAAATGCATTAGGATCTCGAACATCAAGAACGATTCGAGCAGATGCAATCTGAATAGCATCCAAAATTGATCTGACTGAACGACCTGCTTTTAAGAACATCGTAATTGCTCCAAGAAAAACAGTATCTTCTTCATGAAGAATCATATCTATCAACGACTCTTCTTCGACGTCGCTCAATAGCTGGGTTTGCGCAAACATACGCCGATCTGTGTCCGTCTTCTCTGTTCGAGAAACAGAAGATTTTGGTGCCGTATCTTCAAGCTGATACATCATGATTTGGCAAGCAGCTTCATATGCTGAATACCAGCGCGGTCCGACAGCTAAGTCNGGAATTGTTGCNTAAATTACGTGACGTGCATTTTCCCAACCAATGCTATCACCAAGTTCNACAGCTGCACGAGCCCTGTAGCTCTTGTGTCCAGTTGTAAAGGAACGATTAAAAATTAAACGATCCTGAACATCAATTAATCCCACAAAAACTGTTTCAGCAAGCAATCTCGTACGGTTTTCTCGGTCTTCCCACATACCAAGCCATTGCTTATAGGACGCAGTAACATTACCTCGCTCAACCAACTGCAACCATTCACTCAATGCGTCATCAAAGGTTCCCCTTATTGCACCAGGTTCTTCATCTCTCCAATGTACCTCAGGGGGAAGCGGACCATCTGGGTACTTCTCAGGATCGTAGACCTGTCTTGAATAGTGACCTGGCATTCGTCCCTTCAATTGATTCCAAATATCTAACCCAATAGGCACATACCAGACCGTTTGAGCAATAGGAAGAGCAGCGAATTTCTTAGGTATATACCGTTCTAAACGAAGTGTTGCACTTGCTGACAATAAACAATGATCATTGTTGACAAAGCGCACTATTCCTTCATCAATCCGTTGATGGTAGGGAACATGTGTATAGGGAGCATGGTTCCGAACTGTCTCGGACAGGATCTCTTTAATTGGCCGATCCATCTTCAACAAGTCATGCATGGCTCCTAATGAGGCCACTTGATCTCTTGACAGTATGTTTTCCCTAAAGTTTTCATACTTCATACGAGCAGCAGGATCTGTAATAGAAACTGCTATTGGACCTACCTCTTCATACGACACCATTTCTTAATCCTCAGCTGAAAATATGGCCAGTAGGGAAAGATGTCAACGTTAAAGCTAGGGCACACAAGATAAAACCATTTGCGCACTCGTTGGAATTAATAGTAGTTTACAGAGCCTCTATTACAAGGAAAAATAAAGAAAATGAGCACTACACTTTCGATACAAATTCTTCCGTATGAATACGTTGCACCCGAGGGATTCTTTATCACTGGATCGGGTGGTTATGTCTTCTATATCTCGCGACTTGATTACCTCAGAGAAGGTCATACCCCGGTTTTTAATCCTTCAACAGGATTAATTCCTGGTAGCAGGAAATCTAACTTCCAGTCCAATACATTCTCAAACGATCCTTCACAAAGTGTTAGTTTCCAGGAAAACGCTGATTACCAGCACGAAGGGGAGCTAGTTGAATCCACATTCTATCAACTAGACATGCATCGCTGGATAAATACACAAATACAGAAGAACCAAGCATTCAAAACAACAAATGTACCTTTGTCTGAAATAGCAGAAGGCACGAAAGCTTTTGAACAGACTGTACGGGACTTTACTACCAAGTACGGTGACTTTTTCACATCTAATGTACATAGTGATTCGTTTCAAGAAAATCGACTAGATGACTGGTTCAACGAATGGAAAGATGTTGGCACGGCAGCAATGGACGCACAATCGGAAGAAGGAAAACAAAAACTTACTAAGGCTGTTCCAGAAGGGAAGTCAATCCTAAATGCCAATCTCTACAAACACACAGGAATAGGGGACTATCGTGGTGCCTGGTCTGGAGAACGTCCCCCAGGAGGAGGAGTTCGTTCTCGTATTTTTCGTCCTATCAATCTAGCAGGCCTTTGCTGGGCGTTAATAGCACGTGATATCTCAGATAACATTACTTATTCACGATGCAAAAATTATCAAAGCACAACAAATCCAAACGGATGTGAACACGAAATCCCTTCAATTACCCTCGATGGAAAAACAAATATGGAGTACTGTAGCCGCAATTGTAGTGAAGTCTCTTAAGAGCGTACTACTCAATTAATCCCGCAGTTTCAAGTGCGTGTCTTGCAGCTTCCCTTCCCGATATTCGGCCAAAAGTCAAAGCAGGACCAAAAGATCCGCCGCCACCTATATAACGGTCGCCATGCAAAGTACCAACTGTTTCACCGGCAGCAAACAATCCTTGCACTGGACGTTCATCTTTACCAACAACATTTGTCTCTGGGCCTATTCGCAACCCATAACCAGTCCATGCAATTACCGAAGGTCGTACCTCAACTGCATAATATGGAGGCGTTTTAATCGGTGAAAGACCAATAGGTTTGAAATAATCATGATCAACACCGTCTGCACAGGACTCATTATATTTCTCAACTGTTCCTAATAGAGGCGCAACATTAATTTTCGCCTGTTCAGCTAAATCTTCCAAGCTTTCGCTACGGAAAATTCTTCCTTGCTCCGCATAATTAAGTAGAGCTTCCGAAGTCCATGAAGGGCCTACCGGCATATCATCAGCCTGTTTTCGAGTTTCTTCATCAAACACCGCATAAGCAACAAACCCATTTCTTTTGAACAGGCCTGCCATAACAGTGTAAGGAGCAGTTTCAGCAGTGAACCGCCGTCCTTCTCTACTAACGAGAATGCACCATGGCGGAACAGCAACTTCCAGATCTCGATTAAAGCCAGGGGTTAACAGTAAAAGTCCACGGTTAAAACCTGCGGAGGTAGCTCCAGCCTGTTCTCCGAGAGTAATACCATCACCCATCGCTTTGGGGCCCGAAATGGCCCAGACTCGGTCACCATGTTCATGTGCATCAGGCCAATATTTTTCAACAAACTCAGGATTATGACCAAAACCACCCGACGCAATAATAACTGCACCTGCACGCACTTCTTGATCCCCAGCAGTTACACCTACTACTTCACCATTCTCCTCAATCAACCCAGTCGCACGCGTCATTAATGCGAGATCGATGTCGCGTTCAATTCTCTCTGCGTCAAGGATCTTAACAACTGCAAGACCTTCACCTTCGGGAGGATGCCCTCGCGGTACTGTATCGATACCAGAAATATAAACACGCTCAGGAAGATACTGGACTCCAAGAGAACGCATCCATTCAAAAGTAGGGGCAGCGTTATCACAATAAGCACGCGCTACTGCTGGCTCAACGAGCCATTGATTAAGAGTCATATAGTAACTAAACATATCCTCAGCACTATCGTCAGTGATTCCAGCTTCACGCTGAATACTCGTCCCGGCAGCATAAAAATGGCCACCAGAGAGCCGAGAAGACCCACCAACAATATTGTCGGCTTCCAAAACAATGACGCTAGCACCAGCATCATGAGCGGTCACCGCAGCCGCAAGGCCAGCAGCCCCCGAACCAATAACTATCACATCATAATCACGAGACATAAAAGCTCCTTCGTGTTCTATTAATCACATCGTTGACATCGTTGGGCAAATTACAGATCAAGTCAAGAGTTTTAGTTCTGACAGCAATACCCTACACTGCATAAATGGATATTTTCGAGGCAATGGAAACTTGTAGAGCTATGCGCAAATTAAAAGCGGATCCTGTTCCACAAGAACTACTAGAGAAACTAATTTGGGCCGCAACCAGAGCACCAAATGCTGGAAATGCACAACTTTGGAACTTTCTTGTAGTGACTGAAGACGAGGGTCGTCAATTTCTAGGTGACCTACTGAGAAGTAAACTTGGTACAGGACTTGCACAGCCTAAAGACAACGCAACCCCTCAAGCAAGACAGGCACATGCCTTTTGGCAGCTTGTCACGGCTTTTGAAAAAGTACCTGCAATTATTTTTACTTGTGTAAAAAACGAATATCCCCCCGTTGAACCAAATCCTCTTTTTATGTCCTCTACAATCTACCCAGCCACTCAAAACCTTTTACTCGCCGCACGATCGTTAGGGCTTGGAACTGTTATGACAACATTTCATATCGTCGACACAGAAGCAATAAAGGAACACTTTGGAATACCCTCTGATGTTTTTATTGGCGCAACTATCCCAATTGGATATCCTGAGGGCTCCTTCGGCCCAGTAACTCGTAAACCTATAGAAGAAGTAACTCACTGGGAACACTGGCAACAAAGCGAAAAAACATGAGATTTCAACACAAAGGGCTTGTGAACCAAACTAATTAGCTCTAGAAATCAACCCCAATAAGGTATACCTAATTTTCATAGACTAATTAACCTTGCGGGTGTACAATTCTGCCACTTAATTTAGGGGGTCATAATGGCAAAGTATGACAAAATTATAAAAAATGGCACCATAGTTGATGGTCTTAGAACACCGCGATTTACGGGTGATATCGGCATTAAAGATGGACGAGTAGAAGTAATAGGCAATATTGACGCAAGTGAAGGTGATGAAATTCTTGACGCAACGGGTTTAATTGTTGCACCTGGTTTTATTGATCTTCATACGCATTATGACTCTCAGGTTTTCTGGGACCCCTACTGCACAATTTCAGGTTGGCATGGCGTCACATCTGTAGCGATAGGAAACTGTGGTTTTGGATTCGCACCTGTTAAAGGAACCCAAGAAGAGCGTGACCGAGCAATGCTCACTATGTCACGAAACGAAGCTGTCCCGCTTGAATCGATGCAAGAGGGGATGCCCTGGGACTGGGAAACATATCCTGAGTTTTTAGACAGTCTTGAGCGGACACCTAAAGGTGTGAACTTACTGACCTATATGGCATTAAATCCTCTCATGGCATACGTAATGGGAATTGAAGCTGCAAAAAGCCGACCAGCCAATGAAGAAGAAATGGCTGAAATGGAACGCTTAATGGAAGAAGGCATGGCAGCTGGAGCCTGTGGTTGGTCAGCACAATTAGGTGGTGAAAATGACGTTCAACGAGACTACGACGGAACTTCCATGATTACGAACGTAATGAGCGAAGATGACCTTGTCTCATTCGCTCAAGTTCTCAGAAAAGTAGGCCGTGGATTCATTCAGTGCATCGGTGCAGGAAAAGAGCTTACTGAAACTCTGGCTTCTGAAAGTGGAAGACCAGTAATTTGGAACGTTCTTGCAGTTGCAACCGACCAGCATGGAATTGCAATGCCTGGTTATAAAGAAACTATGGCTTGGCTGGATGATGCAAACTCTCGTGGAATACGGATTTTTGCGCAAGCTTTGACTGCAGAGAATAATTTCCAATTTACATTCGAAAACTGGAACCTCTTTGATAGTAGTCCTGTTTGGCGTGAAATGACTATTGGAACGCCTGAAGAACGCAAAGAAAAACTAGCCGATCCTGAAAGAAGAGCTGCTGCAAAAGAGGAATATGATAACGCTCCATATGGAGGCGCAGGTGTCGTATTTTCATTTGAAGATTTGATCGTTGGAGAAATCGAAGACGAAGAGCTTCGAAAAGAAAATGAAGGCTTAACAGTTGGTGAGATTGCTGAAAAAGAAGGTAAGCATGTCATTGACGCAATGCTCGATCTTGCCGTTGCGGACAACCTGCAAGCCTTGTTTGTTACAGCACCACGACCAAACGATATGGCCGCAATGAAAGAAATGGCTAATTCTGCCTTCGCTTTGCCCGGCGTATCTGACGGTGGTGCTCACACGAAATTTATCACCCTAGGTCGATACCCAACAGAATTTCTTGCACTACTCGTAAGAGATAATGAAGTTATGGATCTAGAAGCAGCACACTGGCGTCTAAGTGCTTATCCTGCACTTGCAGCCGGTTTCAAAGATCGCGGAGTAATCAAAGAAGGTTCCCCTGCTGATATCGTTGTTTATGACTTAGATGCACTCGATATGGGGGAGACAGAAAAAGCTTATGACTTCCCTGCTGGTGCATGGCGTCTTATCCGTAAACCAAAAGGTTACCGCTGGATTATGGTTAATGGTGGAGGCACCTTTGAAGATGGCGAGTGTACAGGCTCTACACCTGGCGCACTTCTCCGCCATGGTACAGCTTAGTTAAATACCCAATCTTGGTTTTATAAAAAAACCAAGAGAATAAACAGAGAACGGGCCGTGCTCGTTCTCTGTTTATGTAAAAAGATCTAGACAAGGAGTGTTGATGGCAAAGAAAGAAGCGATTGAAGTTGAAGGCATGGTGCAGCAAGCATTGCCTAATGCAAATTTTCGAGTTGAACTGGCAAACGGACACGAAGTACTGGCACATATAAGTGGCCGAATTCGTAGAAATTACATTCGAGTACTGCCAGGCGACAGAGTTTTAGTAGAATTATCACCTTACGATCTCACACGCGGTCGAATTACTTACAGATTTAAATAAAGACCTTTACCACAAAACTTAATTTTTTTTTATAATCAGGAACCACTAGCAGGAGTTCAATATGACATCAGTAGCTGACTTTCAACCACTTGCACCAGAGACCCTGGAATGCCCCTTCCCCTTTTATCAAGCACTTCATGAAGAAGCACCAGTGTATGAGGTACCAGGCCTACCGTTCATAATCGTGAGTAACTATGAACTCTTATCAGAAGTTGTCCATGACCCACATACTTATTCCTCAAAAGTGGCGAGTACTGGTTTTGGTATGGAACCACCACCAACTGATGATCCGGAAATACAGGAACTCCGTGAGTGGGCTAAAAAATCAACCGTGGACACACTACTTAGCGCAGATCCCCCACACCATGCACGATACCGAGCACTTGTGAACAAAGCTCTTTCTGCCAGACGTGTAGCAGGAATGGAAGATTATTGTCGTGAAGTAGTCACAGAAATTATCGATAGCTTTATTGATGATGGGAAAGTTGATCTAGTTAAGCAATTTGCAGATGAACTTCCTATGTCAGTTATAGCTGATCAAATTGGAATACCGAGAACTGAACTGAAGGAATATAAGCAAAGAGCAGACCTTGCAATTGGTGGTATTGAAACTCAAGTTCCGCCTGAAATGGAACGAGAAGCTTTAAGAGCAGGCATGGAAATGGAGAAGTTCTTTTTATCTGTTGCGGAAGAACGAAGACAAAACCCTAAAGACGACATCATGACAACCTTAGCAACTGCCGAGGTGGAAACTGATGATGAGCCCCGAAGGCTTACTGATGATGAGATTTTAAGCATTCTCCAACAGCTTCAGGTGGCAGGAAAAGAAACAACTGCACATTGCCTGGGAATGACCATGCTTGCCTTATTAGAAAACCCGGAACAAATGGAAGCTCTCCAAAATGATCCCTCTCTGATTCCTAACATGGTCGAAGAATCTCTTCGCTTTGAAACCCCGGTACGTGCACTGTTTCGTGTCGCAATGAAAGATACCGAACTGGGGGGAAAGTCCAT
>JAKUNN010000080.1 GCA_022451885.1 Dehalococcoidia bacterium
GAGCGGCATATATTCCGTTCGGCATGTAAGAATCGTCGCGGGAAAATAGAGCTTTTCTCAAAGGAAATGAATTGTGTTCACCCAGAGATTTTTAGAGGGATTGAATCCAACGTTCATTTTACTAAATCTGACAGGTCTTCATAGAATAAATTGGGTATTTAAAAGGATGGTTCAATGATCATTCTTAATTACACGAACAAAATAATTTGTATCAGGAGTCTAAATTTTATTTGTGTGTTACAAGAGTAAAATTTCGCTTTAATAGCTTCAAATATTACTTAATAACAGATATTGCATACGGCAAATAATTGTGTATTATTTAGGTAAGGATTTGTATGTACGAACAAAATTAAGTGTATAGACGTACTCCGGGATAAACCCGATGGTGCATTAATTATTTTGGAGAAAAATTGTGGTTTGTAATCGGACTATTGACAACCTGAAACTGCCATTTATTGGCCTCGCTATTATGTTGGTAGCGTTGGCTTCTGTGGCATGTACCTCTGACCCAGAAACAGTTGAAGTAATAAAAGAAGTTGAAGTAATAAAAGAAGTTGAAGTAATAAAAGAAGTTGAAGTAATAAAAGAAGTGCCTGTTGAATCCCATGCGAGCGATCATCATGATGTTGATGCCAAACCGCTAGTAATATATTCAGGGCGTAGCGAATCACTTGTTGGACCATTGATTGAAGATTTTTCTGAATTGACTGGTATTGAAGTTCAGGTCAATTACGCGAAAACAGGCCCTCTTGCAGCCACTCTTCTTGAAGAAGGCGAGAAAACCCCAGCAGATATATTCTTTGCTCAAGATCCAGGCGGGCTTGGTGCAGTAGACGCTTTATTAACTGAGTTGCCTGATGACGTATTAAATGCTGTTCCTGAATGGGCGCGTGATCCAGAAAGCAGGTGGGTTGGAACTTCTGGTCGGGCTCGGGTAATTGTTTACAACACAGACGAGTTAACCGAAGCAGACCTTCCAGATTCGATCGAAGATTTTGTTAAGCCTGAGTGGAAAGGTCGTATAGGCTGGCCCCCAACAAACAGTTCATTGCACGCGATGATCACGGGTATGCGACAGGAATGGGGTGAAGACCGGACGCGCGCTTGGTTGGAAGGTATCGTCGCAAATGAGCCAAAGGTATACGAAAAAAATACTCCGACCGTGAAGGCTGCCGGAGCTGGTGAGATTTCCGTTGGTTTTGTAAATCATTATTATCTTCACCGTTTTATCGCTGAAGAAGGGGAATCATTTGCAGCCCGTAACTATTACACTCGAGCTGCCGACCCTGGTTCTGTTGTTCTAGTAGCTGGGGCAGGGATGCTAGACGCTTCTGATAACAAAGATGCGGCTGCGCAATTCATCAAGTTTTTGCTGAGTGCATCCGGACAACAGTTTTTTGCAGCCAAGACATATGAATTTCCTTTGAATGACAATGCTAAGCCGAACAATTTGCTGCCAGCTATTGGCGACATTACTAAGCCAAGCATTGATTTGGGAGATTTAACGGATCTTCAGGGCACACAAGATCTCCTGAGAGAGGTTGGAGCTTTGCCTTAATCAGGTTGGAAGTTTTTGGCCGAAGGTAATCGGTCATTTCAGCGTGTATATCACATGCTGTAGAAGAAGAAGATCAAGATTGATCTTTGAATAGTAGGAAGTTGATGGATTGAATTTTCTCGGCGTTAAATCGACCGGCTGGAAATCTACCCGAACTCCGCGACCGCCGACGTTATTAATAACGTCGGCGGTCGTTGTCGCGATTGCATCATTGCTTCCTGTTGTCTATTTGATTGCACGCTCGGCAGAAGCGGGATCTGACTTGCTCGATATTGTCTTGCAGGCAAATGCGCTGCCTGTTTTCGGTCGAACTTTCCTGTTAATAATTCTCGTCACTTTTTTTTCGTTATTAGTCGCAATACCAGTTGCATGGCTCACGGTAAAAACAGATATACCGTTACGCAGAGCGTTATCTGTGGCGTCTGTTTTGCCATTGGTTATTCCAAGTTTTGTCATGGCTACGACAGTGATAGAGATGTATTCCCCTAAGGGGATTCTGCAAGGGTGGCTTTCTGTATTTGGCCTTAGTCGCCTTTCAGAAATCTACGGTTTGACTGGTGCTACTTTGGTTCTGGTCTTGATGACGTATCCTTACGCTCTTTTGATGATTCGAGGAACCTTAAGAAGAATGGATCCTTCTCTCGAGGAGGCTGCGCGGGCGATGGGTTATGGTGCTTTCCGTACTTTTATAACGGTTACTTTGCCTTTGATTCGGCCTGCGATAGCGGCGGGATCTTTGTTGATTGCTTTGTACACTCTTAGTGATTTTGGTGGAGTGGCACTG
>JAKUNN010000081.1 GCA_022451885.1 Dehalococcoidia bacterium
AAGACACGAACCGTTTAAAACAATGGTCGAAGGGCGTATTGAAGATATTTCTGACCCACGCCCGATGATGAACCACCTGACTCCACCACACCCCGACCGCATGTACGGTGTAGCTAAAATCGCTGGAGAGGCAATGGCCAGACTTTTCGCAGAGCATCACGGATCAGCAATTGTTGCCCGCATTGGAAGAGTCCGAAAAGAAGATCAACCTGCCAACATTCGTGAGGCCTCAGTCCATTTCAGCCACAGGGACGTAGCTCAGTTTTTCGAAAAATGCGTAAAAGCACCAGATAACATTAAATGGGATGTGTTCTATGGGGTTTCAGATAATTTCACTCGGTTCAGAGACATAGATCACCCAAAAAAAATGATCGGTTACACACCTCAGGACGGGATTAGACACTGGCCAGCAAAATGAATATTGCTCCTGTCGAACAACAAAATTTCACCACCGTCCAAGTATCACCCTGAGACGAGAATCAAGTGTTTAAAAAGTATTGAATATTTGAGTTAATAACTTTCTGAAACAGCCATCCGTAATCAGACCATCACCTGCCCACCATCACACTGAATTGTTTGTCCTGTTATATTCCGTGATTCTTCTGAGGCAAGAAACACAGCGAGCGAACCTATATCAGAAGGTTCCTGAGGGCGTCCCATTGGTATAACTTCTTTAAGAGACGCCATAAACACATCATATTTTTCTTTACCAACTACTGCCTCGTCACCGAGAGCCTCACGCTCCTTCATCCAATCCTGATGAAATTGAGTCCAAATCCGACCTGGTGCAATAGCGTTAACATTTATGTTTTCTGCTGCGAATTCTCTGGCTAGGGCCTGTGTGTAAGCAACAACTGACATTTTTGTAGTCGCATAATAAGCAGTTATGTATTTAGCAGCCTTTGCTGCAACAGAGGAAATATTTATGATCTTGCCAGCTTTTCGCTGGCGCATCTGCGGTAAAACAGCCTCAGTCACATCAACCAAACCCTTTACATTAACTTTCCAGGTGAAATCCCAGTCAACATCGCGAAATGAAGTACCTGTGGAACCTGGTGCACCCGCTACCCCAGCATTATTGACCAATATATCTATCTGCCCGGCTTGACTGGTTAAATCGTTAACTCCAGCCGTCACTGAACCTTTATCTGTTACGTCCATCTTTACGGTGTATACCTTCCTTCCCATACCCTCAACCTGATCAGCTGCTTGCCTTAAGTTCTCATCACTAAGATCTGCAATAGCTATATCGGCTCCCTGCTCAGCCATTTTAAGAACGATCCCTAATCCAAGACCTTGCCCTCCGCCAGTAATCAACGCAACCTTTTCATTTAAATCTGCAAACATTTGTATTTTCTACCTTTTGTTAAATCTGGCCTCGCCAAAAATATTTGATCTCAAGATCAAAACTTTTGATAAGTCTGAGTCGTTATATATGCCAATCTACCAAGAAACCATCACAATATGGTCAGACGGACAACCAAAGCTTTGGAAACATTTGATCGGTCGACGACTAAAGGAATTTATCTGGACGAATCTAAAAATGAGCGTGACAAAGTCCCCACATAACCAACAATCGGCATTACCATGCTGCCGATAGATTGAACAACATCGCGTCTTTTCGTATCCAAGGAACATAATGCCTAATAAAGTTTCTACAAAAACTGAGTTTCAACCAGATCCGCATTGGGCAAAAGTACCTCACGGTATTTGGATGCGCGAAGCTACTTCGGTAGCTGTTGACAAAAACGATAATGTATTCGTTTTCAACAGAGGTAACAAACCCGTCTTGGTATTCAACCAACTCGGTGAAGTTATAGATATGTGGGGTAACGATAACCCCCCTGACAAGGTTCGAATTATTCGAGACCCTTATGGGAATGCATCCCAGTTCTGGGACACATGGTTCAATCGCCCACATGCCATAACCATCGACCATGATGACAATGTATGGCTAGTAGATGATAACGGACACCAGATTCACAAAATGTCAAAGGCTGGTGAATACCTGATGACCATCGGATCAGGAACACCAGCCCCAAAACAAAGCGGTGATATGTTTCACCGCCCAACCGACGTGGCCATTTCCGCCAAGACTGGAGAGATTTTCATATCAGATGGATATGACAATTCACGTGTACATAGACTAGACCCTGAAGGTAATCTCATTAAGTCATGGGGGGTTATCGGTACTGACCCAGGTGAGTTCAACGTGCCTCACAATATTGCGCTGATCGATGACGAGGAAGTGATCGTATGCGACAGGGAGAACTACCGTGTTCAGGTGTTCTCACTAGATGGAAC
>JAKUNN010000082.1 GCA_022451885.1 Dehalococcoidia bacterium
TGGCATATTGAGTGTTCAGCAATGGCTATAGGTGCACTAGGCAACCGTATTGATATCCATGGTGGTGGAGCCGACTTGATTTTTCCTCACCATGAAAATGAAATCGCGCAGAGTGAAGGCTTTACTGGGGAATCACCTTTTGCCCGGTTTTGGATACACAACGCTTTACTACAACTAGGCAACGATAAGATGTCAAAATCCTCCGGCAATCTTGTTTCGATTGATGAAGTACTACAGAACACCACAGCTGATGGCTTACGGCTTTTTGTGGCAAGTAGCCACTACCGCAGTCCCTAAAACTACACACCAGAAGCCCTTGAGGCAGCCTCCACAGGTGCCGAACGATTGCGTGCGGCCTCAATATTACAAGAAGTATCACCAGCAGGAGAACCTCTTCCTGTAAACGATGAACGTATGAAATTTCTTACTGCACTCAATGATGATTTGAACACACCAAGAGCAATCGCTGTTTTATTTGATTTGGCACGTTCAATAAATAGGGCACACGACAATAAAAAACCTTTTAAAGAAGCTCAAAATCTTCTCCGCGAACTTGCTAATGTTCTAGGGTTTACCTTGGCTGACCCAAAGACAATAAAACAGGAACTGGGACCCTTTCAGACATTACTTAAAGAATATGATGAAAACAAAGGGCAAAAGGAGAATCTGGAGGACATTCTTGGGACATTGCTCGAAATAAGAAAGGATTTAAGGCAAGAAAAAAAATGGGCCGCTGCTGATCGTATTAGAGATCGGTTAAGTGATCTCGGTATTGAGCTCCAAGATAGCTCAGGTGGAACAACATGGAAGATTCAATAAAACCTTAACGCAACTCAGAAATCTGTGTTTGCTTTACAAGATCCCAATCAATCGCATACCCAAGACCCGGCTCTTTTGGGGCATGAACAAGACCGTTCTTGTCGACTACGATATCATCCAAAAGGCCAAATTTTTGAACTTCATCTGGAAGCAAAACTTCAAAATACTCACAGTTACCTATCGCTAGTGTCGCATGTAAATTTGCAACATTATTAAGAGAATTTCCTCCATGATGTATCTCACAATTCATGCGAAAAGCATCAGCAAGATTAGCGATCTTCATTAGAGGCGTAATCCCACCAACCACAGCAACGTCCCCCCGTAACATATCGGTTGCCCCCTGTAATATCCATTGCTGCATGCCATAGAATCCACCTGGAGCATATTCAGTTGAAATGATTGGGATCTCAAGTTTTTGGCGTAGTTTTGAGTAACCATATATATCCTCACCTTCTAGTGGATCTTCATACCAATAGAAATTCAGATCTTCAATCGCTCGCCCTACACGTACCGCAGTTTCATAGTTATATGACCACGCAGCGTCAAGCATAAGAACCATTTCTGGGCCTACAGCATCACGAACCACACGACAAATTTCAATATCTTCATTTGGCTCAGTATGCGGATGAATTTTATATGCCTTCCATCCACGATCACGAAAAGTAACTGCCTCCTCAGCATAATCCTGTGCGGTAGGCAAGTATGCGGACGATGCATAAGCAGGAACTGAGTCTCGATAACCTCCCAATAAACGGTAAATAGGCTGCTCTGTGATCTGACCCGCAAGATCCCAAAGGGCCACATCTACTGCACCTATAGCTCGGATACTTACACCTCTTTTCCTACGCCACATTTTTCGCCAAAATTTTTCGATTTGAAGAGCATGTTCGCCAACAACTAAAGGCTTCAAATTCTTGAGAAGAAGACCCGCATCCTCATTTACATCTCGATTAAAGGCGCCTAAAAACGAATGTCCTTCATGTCCTCCTGTTGTTCGGATAGTCAAAATCCCTAAATCACAACGCCCGCCATATGGAAGTGAAGTCCCACCAGGATAGGCACCTGCTGGGACTTCACGTTTAAAAGTCGTAATAAAAACATCTTCAATAGTTAGTGGATTTGTTGTAGACATAATGGACACCTCATCTTAATAGGAATAGTACGTTACTAAATAAGAAAGAGAGGTGATTTTTCATTCTAGTATCTGTTAATAAATAATTTAAATAATCCAAACCAAGCCCATATGTTTGCTTATAATCCACTATACTTCGGAGTCACAGAGGAATATCTATGCGCTTTAACCACGATGTCGATGTTGA
>JAKUNN010000083.1 GCA_022451885.1 Dehalococcoidia bacterium
GAAAATGATATCTAAGTCATTATTACCACCGCCAGAAAAGTTCCACGGTCTGAAAAATATAGAATTACGTCAACGTCAACGATATCTTGACTTGATAGCAAATGATGAAGTCAAGACAAGATTTCTACTGCGTAGTGCTATCACTGGAGCTATTAGAACTTACTTAAAACAAAAAGATTATATCGAAGTAGAAACACCTATTTTACAACCAGAAGCAGGTGGTGCTGCCGCAAAACCTTTTACAACGCATGCAAATGCTCTGAATGAAGAACGTTATTTGCGTATCAGTTTAGAACTCTATCTAAAACGACTAATTATTGGAGGTTATGAAAGGGTTTTCGAAATTGGAAAAATCTTCAGAAATGAAGGCTTTAGTAATAAACATCATCCAGAATTTACTATGTTAGAGGCTTATGCCGCTTATACCTCCTACCTCGACGTAGCCACACTTGTTGAAGATATGATATGCACAATTGCAAAAGAAGTGCTTGGTAAGACAACTATCCAGATTGGGGATACTGAAGTTAGCTTAGAACCACCCTGGAATCGTATTACTCTTCATGATGCATTAGAGAAATTTGGTGATTTTAACCTTAACTTGTACACAACTACCGAAAGTCTTGCAGAAGCCCTGAGACAAAAGAGAATACCTCTTCCAGAGAAGTATAATTATGGGAAACTAGTAGATGTTGCAATGAGTGCACTTGTTGAACCAAAATTAATTGAACCAACTTTTCTGCTTGATTATCCTGTCGAATTATCACCACTTGCCAAGCGCATTCCTGGAAACCCTAAGCTGGTTGAAAGATTCGAAGCATTCCTAGGAGGAATGGAATTAGCAAATGCGTATTCCGAATTAAATGATCCAATAGATCAACGTGCTAGATTTGAAAAACAGAAGGAATTAAAAGCTGCTGGAGATGAAGAAGTAGAGCTACTTGATGAAGATTTTTTACAAGCCCTTGAACATGGAATGCCTCCAACAGGTGGTCTCGGAATAGGTATCGACAGATTAGTACTCTTACTACTTGGGGAAGAAAATATTCGAGAAGTCATTTTCTTCCCACAGCATCGCAACATTTCAGAGAACCAAGAAGAGTAACAGTGGAAAGGCATCACACTGCAACCGCATATGTTGTTTCAAAGGGACATACCCTTTTGCTTTGGCATAATTTTTTACAAATGTGGCTTCCGCCAGGAGGACATTCTGAAGTAAACGAGCACCCCGTCGAAACAGCCATACGAGAAGCACAGGAAGAAACTGCTTTAACAGTTGAAATTATTGCTCGAAAGCCTATTTTAATTTCTGATAATCCTCAAACTATTGAAGCCCCGAGAGTGATTCTACTTGAAAATATAGACCGTAAAGATCAACCTCCACATCAACATATCGATCATGTTTATTTTGCTGTCCCTACTACTGATGTTTCTTTCGAAAAACCTATCCCACATGGACCTAGTCAATGGATACCGCTAACCCAATTGGAGAATACTATTTCATTGATTGATCCATCAGGTAGATCGGTTATTGTTGCTGACGATGTAAGATTACTAGGGATTGAAGCAATCAAGGCTTCGGGATACTTTTAAGCAATATGCTAAGCAGCCAATACATTAGAGAAAATACAGATCGTATAAAAAGCGATTTAGCTTTGCGTGGAGTAGAAGCGCCAATTGATGAAATTGTCAAAATTGATAAAGAATTTCGAGCTGCTTTGACCGACGTTGAAGAACTTCGTGCAAAAAGAAAAGTTTTAAGTAAAGAAATATCAGGGCAACTAAGTGAAGTTGAACGTAATGAACGAATTCAAGTAGCAAAAGATCTTGGGGAAAAGTTGGCGACAAAAGAGGAAGTGTTACGAAGACTAGAAAACAATCTAAAAACGATGCTTTATGAGGTTCCCAACATCATTGACCCATCGACACCACGGGGCTCTAACGAAACAGATAACATAGTTATTGAAACAGTGGGGAAAAAGAGGGATTTTCTTAACAAACCAAAACCTCATTGGGAATTAAGTGTAGATAATATTGGGATCGATTTAGAGCGAGCAGCAAAGTTGTCTGGTTCACGATTCTTCATTCTTAATGCAGGTATAGCCAGGCTACAACGTGGATTAATTCAATGGATGTT
>JAKUNN010000084.1 GCA_022451885.1 Dehalococcoidia bacterium
TCAGCAGCTTCTGCTATCGGTATAGAGTCTATTGGACTACTTGGATGTCCTTCGCGTACAGAAATAGTAAATAGGATATCCGATATACATTTATAAGGCACCTTACAATTGTCTTAAGAGCAAATTGGGATATTTATGTGCCGAAATCAAGTGCTTCTAAGGCTGCTTGTTTATTGAGAAATCCGCCCGACTGGCGCCACACTTCTTCACCGTCAGGACCTACTACTATGAAAGTCGGTGTTACGTAAGCTTTGTATCGGCGCATCAATTGATGCGCAATTGGATCTTGCACGTTTACTTTTAAAACGTGCACATCGTCTTTTATTGCACCTTCAAGGCTTTTAACTATGGGCTCTGATGCCAGGCAAGCTGTACAAGTATTTGAGAAGAACTCTACAAATATAGGTTGACCTGAAGTGATGATTTCCTGAGCTTGGGATTCATTAGTAACAGAGCTATCTCCCGGTTGGAAATTGAAGAGGACGATTAGTCCAATTACTATCACCGAGATGTAGATTGTGATTCGTTTTTGCCAATTGCGGATTGGAACTAGAGCAGTAAGGGCAATAATTACTATAGGGATTATAAAAATTGCTGAATAGTGATTAATAAACTCGAACAATCATGATCCTTGGTTGCTTTTTCAAACTATGTCAAACGATGGAAAAAGGGACGATTATCAACAAAAATTAATTCGACCTTTTACCTTAAATGTTCAGTGTGCTTACGGCTGTATATGCCGCTTGAGGCTAATTTCCGTTAATTCTGAAGTAGTTGACCGTTGATAAGTGCTCCCAGCGAATGGTTATTTTCCAGTTGTCCGTCAATTTCTAATCTATGGGTGCTCAACGTTACATGATTATGGTCGCATGTAGAAAGTACCTGATCAAACCGTTCCGTAGTGGTGTTTCCGAATAAAATCAGTACCGGTAGAACGTGCCTTCGCTCGGCTTTGAAGATTGCTGCTTGGTACCAGAGTGCTTGCCGGAGTCCCTCCGACCAAGAATCAGCGCGTTCGATTTCTATTACATGTGTCGGGAATTTTATTGTGTAGCCAATTAATAAATCAGCGCGTTCCTTGCCAGTCCACATTTGAGCTTGCTCAATAGTGCTGATGCCGGCCATTTTGAAAATAGTTGCGACTTCTTCTTGGATTTCAGCTTCAGCTTTTTTGGGAATCCCTTGCGCTGCATCGAAGCCTTTCATAATTCCGTCTTTTAGAGTTGCATGCGTTAGGTTGAACTGTGATTCCCATGCTGAATATAAAGTCGATTTACGCAAGTTACTGAGTTGAGACCAACCTGATGCCTCAGCTTCGCGGTGAACAGTTGAAATCACGTGTTCACGTTCTCTAATAGATAGTTCGGTAAGTGTTCGAGTCATTGTTTTATATTTGTATCAGGTTTAAATTTCTCGCCAAGTTTGTAGGCTTTCAGACGTTTTTTTGCGAGTTCAACATAATCTTTTGATACTTCATAACCTACGAAATGGCGATTGTTTTTCACAGCGGCCAGCGCTGTAGAACCGGTTCCCATAAAGGGGTCTAGGATTATTTCATTTGAAAATGTGTATAACTCTATTGCTCTACGTGGGAGCTCTTCAGGGAATGGGGCAGGGTGACCTACTTGCTTGGCCGACTGGGGCGGGAACTCCCAAACACTTTTTGTGAATTCCAAAAAGTCTTCTTTATTGATAGTGGCCTGTCTACCTTCAAGTGGTTTTCTACCAAAAGGTGGTTTCTGGAACACGAGTATGTATTCATGTGTGTCACGGAGAGTGGGATTAGATGGGGACATCCAGCTTCCCCATGCGGTTGAGGTTCCAGCACCAGCCGATTTATTCCATATTATTTCGCCACGCATATAGAATCCGGCGAGGGATGCCTGCTCGATGATATATGCGTGCAATGGGATGTAAGGTTTGCGACCTAAATTAGCGATATTTACTAGGGCTCTTCCACCGTCTACAAGGACGCGGAATGTTTCTTTCATCACGTTTCCAATTAGCCGCATGTATTGACTGTGTGTTAGATCCTCGTCGTATTCTTTACCTACGTTGTACGGTGGTGATGTGACCATAAGGTGGATCGAGCGATCCGGCAGTTCGATCATTTT
>JAKUNN010000085.1 GCA_022451885.1 Dehalococcoidia bacterium
TACGGCAAGCACTGGGGAGAATTGAAAGGTTTCCTCATGGCCTTGGAAACAAGTGGTCGTGATCTCGGTGAAGCGGGAGTTCGCATGAATCGCCTGGTTGGCTATGGCCCAGTTCTTCTTGGAGGAGGTCAGGTTACCGGCATTGATTCCTATGGTAATCTACAAACTGGAGGAAATCGCTCCATGGGCGAGTATCAGGTGCATATGATCAAGCTCCAAAAACTGCTTGGTGATACCTTCTCCTTGAAGGCACGCAAAAATGATGTTACCGCAAATATGGCCGGACTTTTAGAGACATTGGGCTCAAGTCTTGCTGCAGAAAATGATTAAGTGAACATATCATTTGCTATTTTTGAACAGGCGGCGCAGTTATGGTTTAGTGAGTGGCTGCCCGCCATTTTTAATCCCCAGAAAAGGATTTTTTGGGGATATCTGCTATCTTCGCTGGTGCTTGCATTTTTGTGGCTGCGATTGGTAAAGAAAACCAATCTTCGTTCAAGTGCCAGACAAATCTTTGACAAGCAGGTTTGGATCTCACGATCTGCGCTTGCTGACTACAAGGTGATGCTGATCAACACAATCTTAATGCTATTGCTATCACCTCGCCTTCTTGCAAAAGCGACAGTTGCCTATCTGGTTTTCGATAGCATGCATTTGGTGTTTGATGGAAGGCCCTTTTTTGTAACAGTTCTCCCACAGTGGACAATTGCATTCAGCTTTACTCTGTGTCTATTTTTAATGGACGATTTTGCTCGCTATTGGCTTCATCGCTGGCTCCACAAAGTGCCGATATTGTGGTCTTTTCACAAAGTTCACCATAGTGCAACGGTGCTCAACCCATTCACCGTCTTCAGAACACATCCTGTTGAAGCAGTACTATTCTCGATCCGCAGTGCACTCGTGCAGGGGGTTGTTACTGCGCTCTTCTTTTTTTTCTTCGGTAATCAGGTGACCCTGATGATGGTGCTTGGTGCCTCTATATTTACCTTTGCATTCAATCTACTGGGATCAAATCTGCGTCACAGTCCGGTTTCCATTCGCTATTGGAAACCTCTTGAGTGTATCCTCATGTCCCCAGCACAACACCATATCCATCACTCCACGGCAGAGAAGCATATTGACAAGAACTTTGGGGTCGCGCTCTCTGTCTGGGACTGGATGTTTGGTTCCTTGTTTCTGTCCAAAGCCGAAGAACAACTCAGCTTTGGGTTGAACGGCGAACAGTCACGCGAGCACCATAGCTTGAAAGGCCTCTACATTGGCCCTATTCATGAAGCTGTGGTTGAGTTTATGCGGTTCCTTTCCCGTCTGACTTTCTCAATTTACCCAAAACACTCAGCATAATGTAAAAGAAACTCAAATGAGAAAAATCCTGTTATCGATCACTTTGATCGGAATTGTTTCCACTCCCCATTCGCTCCTGGCCACCGATCAGGTTGTAAATATTTATTCAGCACGCAAGGAAGCCCTGATACTGCCTCTGCTAAAACGCTTCAAAAAGGAAACTGGCATCAGTTATCGGCTGGTGACCGGTAAGGCAGACGGTCTTTTAAAACGTCTGGAGATCGAAGGTAGCCTGAGCCCTGCCGATGTGTTTATCACTGTGGATGCCGGGCGCCTGCAAAGAGCCAAGCAGGCCGGTGTGCTTCAAAAGATCGACAACCCTATTCTTAAAAAGCGCATTCCGGCCAGTCTTCGAGATCGGGAAAACTACTGGTTCGGCCTGTCGCAGCGTGCGCGGACTATTATTTATAATAAAGAAGCCGTGGATGCGGCCAATCTTTCGACTTACGAAGAGCTGGCAAGTCCTTCATGGAAAGGTAAACTGTGCATTCGATCTTCCGACAGCGTTTATAATCAGTCTTTGGTCGCTTCCATGATTGAGGTGAACGGCATAGAGAAAACCGAATCTTGGGCACGCGGTCTGGTGAGAAACTTTGCCCGCCCCCCTACCGGCGGAGATACGGACCTGCTAAAAGCTACTGCAGCCGGGCAGTGCAGTATTGCTTTAGCCAACACCTATTATTTAG
>JAKUNN010000086.1 GCA_022451885.1 Dehalococcoidia bacterium
TTTGGCCTCCGGACACATTTGAACCCGTGTCAACTTACAAAGAAGTTGATACCCGGGAATGGTTTAGCTAAATATAAATATAGGTATAGGAATTAATAAATTTTCTTTTCAGGGACCGGATCATACCCGCGAGACCCACCTGGATGACACCGGACAACCCTCTTAATAGCAAGCCAAAACCCTCTCACGACACCACGAGTCTCAATTGCTTCAACAGCAAACGCTGAACACGTCGGGTCAAAACGACATTGTCCGGGCATGTACGGTGAAATCGTCATTTTATAAATTCGAATTAATGAAAGTAACAACACACTCATTGCGCAACTACTTCCTGTTCTAATGAAGTATGTTCTATTCCTAACCGCGTAATCAAAGTCTCGATGCCTGCATAGAGTTCTCCATACGAAACGCTAGAAGATGGAGGTTTAGCTATCACTACTAAATCCCAACCACCCCCGTTACAAATATTGGCAAATGCAGTTTGAATTCGACGCTTAATCAAATTACGAGTAACTGCAGAGCCTACGCGTTTACTAACAGACAAACCTATTCTCGAACGGGATCGGTTGTTAGAAGTTGCAACAACATTCATATGACTATTAGACACTCGACTTCCACGCGCCAGGACACTCCGAAATTCTGCCGGACGCCGAATTCTGTGTATGGCAGGTAAAGACACTGGAACTGACCCTCTATACGGCCAACCTAATCCTACCCTTGCCTCGTCGACGTGCGATGATCGCACGACCACCCTTGGAACTCATTCGTGACCGGAAACCGTGCACCCGTTGGCGACGGCGAGATTTTGGTTGGTATGTGCGCTTTGGCATAGTAGAAACAATCAGCCCTTGAATAAAATATTCGTAGGAATATATCGAGGTGAGTAAGACCTAATTTTAAGTTCCCATCAGTTGGAGTGTCAAACGAAAACGGAGGTAATTATTTGCAGAGTCAAATCAGCATAACTATCATTAAGGGATTGTTTTCCTGCTAACCCAGTCTGGGAAACAGGTTAATCCCAATTCTTACGGAGTAAACCCTAACATGGCAACAACCTCTGAAGCGCCCGAACAAGTACAGAAAGAAGAAACATCACTTTCACTCAACAAAGCGTTTCAGACATATGTCAGGCAAATGCCGAAAGAAACAAAAAAGGCAGCACAGCCCGAAATCGCCAAATTTGTTAGATGGTTAGGGGGCGACAGGCTTATAAATTCGATCGTTCCTTCTGAAATAGGAGAGTACAACGATATTTTTGGTGCTAAGACTGCTACTAGAGATGCTACCGAAAGGCTTAGTGCAGTAAAGCTTTTCCTCACTTTTCTGAAGAAAAAAGAACACATCAACATTAACCTCGCTCAGCATCTCAGACTACGCAAATCCCGAGTATCGGCCGCAAAGCTTTCAGCAGCTCCAAACCAAACTCGAAGTATTCGCTTAACCCAAAGTGGATATAACGAAATGAAAAAACAATTAACACAATTACAAAATGAGCGTGTCAAAATTGTTGAAGATATCCAACGGGCTGCAGCAGACGGTGACGTACGCGAAAACGCCCCACTTGAAGCGGCTAGAGAAGCCCAAGGTATGGCCGTCGGAAAAATACAGGAAATTGAGGCTACTCTTAAGGTAGCCGTTATCATCGACGCCAAAAATGAAGATAGAGACCGTGTTCATATCGGCTCAAAATTCGAACTAACCGATACCACTTCAACTAAGGTATTCAAATACCAACTTGTTGAGCCAAATGAAGCAAATCCACTCGCCAGTAAAATTTCGATACTGTCTCCGGTAGGGTCAGCAATTCTAGGCAAGATGTTGGGCGATGAAATTACAGTAAAAACACCACGCGGAGAACAGGTGTACAAAATTTCTAAAACCGCCTAGCGCAACTAGGTCCAATTGCGATAGCCTGTTTATCATCGCACCCAGGCGAAACTTTTCACGAGTTGCATCGTACTTGCAAGTCGCGCTCCTAATTAA
>JAKUNN010000087.1 GCA_022451885.1 Dehalococcoidia bacterium
TTTAAAGGATGATGATATAGATTATAGGCAGAATCGTTTTGCTGAACTCGGCCTTGGTGCATAACACAGATATGGTCACCCACAGCAAAGGCTTCGTTCTGATCGTGAGTTACCAATATAGCGGAAACCTTTTCCTGCTTTAAAATAAGTCGAATCTCTCGAGCCAGTTGTTCTCTAAGTTCTTCATCCAGACTGGAGAGTGGTTCGTCCATCAAGAGCAACGAAGGTTTAGGTGCCATCGCTCGCGCCAATGCAACTCGTTGCTGTTGGCCCCCGGAGATCTCATGGGGATATTTTTTTTTGAATTCAGACATGCCAACCAAATCCAACAATTCGTTACTGCGTTTGTCTCTTAGGTTCTGAGACAATGAGCGTATACCAAATTGGATATTTTCTTTAACCGAAAGGTGGGGAAATAATGCAATGTCCTGGAATACCATTCCAATTTGCCTTTTCTCAGGTTCAACAAATATTTTTGAGCTGTTCAGTTTGTTGCCGTTTAAGATAATTTCACCTTTGGTCGGATTCTCGAAACCTGCGATCGCTCGAAGCGCAGTGGTTTTACCACACCCGCTGGGACCGAGCAAACAGCCGATTTGACTTTCTTCCAGGCTAAAATCAAATTCGAATAAGATTTGATTCCTACCATAAGCAAAGTCTAGTTTTTTAACTTCAAGTCTTTTCATATTTTGGTATTTCCTTGATCTAATCGAGAATGTGAAATTGTTTTACTCAAATATATGACTGGAAGAAGGCCTACAACAACTATCGTTAATGCGGCCGTGGAGGAGTCGGCCAATCTTTCATCCGAGGCCAATTCGAAGGCCCTTACCGCTAATGTATTAAAATCGAAAGGTCTTAGAATTAAAGTGGCTGGCAATTCTTTCATTACATCAACAAAAACGATCATCAGTGCTGTCAGCGTCGAGCTTTTCAAGAGTGGAATGTGAATTTTAAACAAAGTTTCGCGATGCCGACACCCCAAAGAGCGTGCAGCATCGTCCATCGATGGTTTGATTTTTTCCAGCCCTGATTCCACAGTTTGCAGGCTAATTGCTAAAAATCTAACCACGTAGGCAAACATGACAGCAATGAGAGTTCCACTGAAAATTAAGCCGCTTGAAATTCCGAAGCTAGACTGCATAAAAGTGTCAATTCTGCCATCAATCCATGCGAATGGGATAATGATACCCACCGCTACGACAGTACCTGGAATTGCGTAACCAATTGAAGCCATTCTAATAGAGGCAATCGTTGCTTTTCCCGGAATTATCCTTTTCCCGTAGCCCAAAAATAAAGCCAGAATCACTGAGATCAAGGCGGCGCCAAAACCTAGGAGAAAACTGTTTCGAGCCAATTCGAAAAACCGGTCGTCGACCATTTCGCTCCAAGTTTCCAAAGCCCAGAGAAAAAGTTGTGCCGCGGGTAAGAAAAAGCCCAGAAATACAGGAATCGCACAAGAAGCAAATGCTCCCCAAGCCTTTAAACCCTTCAGTCTGTATTCAGAAAAGCGCGTTAGCTTACCGGAACTATTGTGGTATCGCGCTTTGTTACGAGAAACTCGTTCCATAATTATTAAGGCAAATACGAAAAATAAAAGCAAAGAGGCCAACTTAGCAGCTGAATTATAATCACCAAGGCCGAACCAGGTACGGAAAATTCCTGTGGTAAATACCCCTAACCCGAAAAAGGCAACTGTACCATAATCTGCCAGAGTTTCCATCAGAGCAAGCGATAGCCCCGCTACTATTGCTGGCCTGGCTAAAGGAAGTGCAACCTTATAAAAGACAGTCCATGGGCCGCAATCCAGAGTACGCGAAACTTCCATAACACCAACAGATTGTTCTAGAAAAGTGGAACGCCCCA
>JAKUNN010000009.1 GCA_022451885.1 Dehalococcoidia bacterium
TTGCATCTGCGTGATTATCACAAATAATGACACCTTTACCTGCAGCGAGTCCGCTTGCTTTTACTACGAGTTCACCCTCCGGCTGGTTGTTTAAATATTCAATTGCCGCATCATAATTTTTAAAAGAATTATGTGCGGGCGTAGGTATACCTTCGTTGACCATGAAATTTTTGGCCCAGGCTTTACTTGATTCTAGTTGGGAAGCTTCTTGAGACGGTCCGTAACAGGGAATACCGTATTCGGTTAAGCGGTTAACAAGTCCTAAAGGTTGAGGATCATCCATTGAGGCTAGGTAAAAGTCAATTGAATATTTTTGCGCGGCTTCTAGAATTCCCTCTATATCGGTGGGGGAAATCTGTAGATTGGTCCCTTCTTGTGCTGTTCCTGCATTACCTGGCGCAATATAGATTTCATCTACATCAGGACTTTGCTGTAGCTTCCATGCTATTGCGTGTTCACGTCCTCCCATACCAACTAGTAATACTCGTGCACCCATTAGATTTGTATGTCTCTTTCTTTGTTTTGTTTACTTAATAATGCTGGATGGTTTACTTGAAATATCATAAGTTACCGCGCTATATATTTTTTGTTTTAAAAGGCCATATTAGTAGTTGATTAGTTTTGTCCATATATTCTTTGTAGCCTTCTCTTTTCTTAAGATTTCTATTATCCATCATCGAACATGTCTTTAATGAAAACATAAGACTCATTGATAGAGGACAAATAAATAAAAACCAGTAACTATTATCAATAGATAGTGTCATCAAGAAAATACCCCACCAAAAAAGAATCTCGCCCAGATAGTTTGGATGTCTTGAATATTGCCAAAGACCACTCGCAATGAATTTTCCTGAGTTTGAATTATCTTTTTTAAATTTCCAAAGTTGATTGTCTGAAATCATTTCTAAAATGATTGCCAGTAATGTAAATAAACTTGCCAAATAAAGCCAAAAATTTGCTGTGTTAGTAGAAATGGATAATGCATAAAACAGTGGAAGAAGAGATAAGTTTACTTGGAGAGTTGGGTAGATATGAATACCAAGCAGATCTACTAATTTAGAAAATTTAAGTGATTTGAGATCTTTATATCTAAAGTCTTCGTCATTTAAACCCTGCCATCTCCTGACCCAATTAAATGTAAGCCGTAGTGCCCAAAAAAAAGTTGGAATTAAGACTAAAGCTATCTTTTCATAATCTAAGTTTTCTGAAACAGGCCAAAAAGCGATATATAAAATTATGGGAATTGGTGCTACGGACCAGAATGGATCATAAAAACTTGAATTTTTGTAGACAGAACTAGCTGTAAATACAACGATAGTTGCAATTAAGTGACCAATTAAAACAACTACCCATTGATTTAAATGGAGCAAATAAGCACATGCTATAAAAGCTGCTGCAAAAGCAACAATGTAAACAATTCCGCATATAAAGAAAGCTTTTTTTCTCACTCCCACTCGATTGTTCCGGGTGGTTTACTTGTAATGTCGTAGCTCACTCTATTAATCCCTTCGACTTCGTTAACTATTCGATTTGAGATTCTTGCTAAAAGATCGTAAGGGAGACGAGCCCAGTCAGCAGTCATGGCATCTTCAGATGTGACTGCCCTAATTGCTAGTGCATATCCATATGTACGGAAGTCTCCCATTACCCCTACTGTTTTAGTATCAGTAAGGACTGCGAAAGATTGCCATAAATCGCGGTAGAGATTTGCATTTTTAATTTCCTCGTCGAGTATCAGATCTGCAGCTTGAAGAATTAAAACTTTTTCTTGTGTTACTTCGCCAATAATCCGTACAGCAAGACCTGGTCCCGGGAAAGGCTGACGCCAGACAATGTTGTCAGGTAAACCTAGCTCTGTCCCAATATTCCGAACTTCATCTTTGAATAAAAGTCGCAACGGTTCTAGAAGTTCAAAAGCCATATTTTCAGGTAAGCCTCCGACATTATGATGCGTTTTTATTTTTGCAGATCCACTGCCATGTAGAGCGCTTTCAATAACGTCTGGGTAAAGTGTGCCTTGGCAAAGAAAATCAGCGTTTTCAATATTCTTCGCATTTTCTTCGAAGACTTTTACAAATAAGTTGCCGATGCGTACTCTTTTTATTTCTGGATCGGTGATTCCTTTTAGTTGGTCAAAAAAGCGTTCCGAAGCATCAACGACATGTATGTCCCAATTCTTTTGTTTCACAAATAGCTCGATTACTTCTTCCGCTTCGTTAGCACGTAATAGTCCTGTGTCTACAAAGATGCAGGTTAGATTTTCTCCTATTGCCTGGTGGACCAGTGCTGCTGCTACAGCGCTGTCAACACCGCCACTTAGTCCACATATAACGGAAGCTGTTCCAACGCGGGTTCGTATTTCTGAAGTACTGGTTTCAATAAAGCTTGCAGGTGTCCAGTCACAAGAAAGCTTGCAGATATTTTTTGCGAAATTTGAAAGGATTTTTTTCCCGCTAGGTGTGTGGACTACCTCTGGGTGAAATTGCAGACCGTAATAATTACGGTCTGGATCAGCCATCGCAGCAATGGGGGAGTTATCAGAATTAGCTAGTATTTGGAAACCATCAGGTGTCTCTGAGATACGATCGCCATGGCTCATCCATACATCTAATGCTTCTGACAGATCACTAAAAAGTAGGGATGTTTGTTCAGTTTGTTTGATTTTTGCTGAGCCATATTCTCTAATGTTTTCTGGAATAACTGTGCCGCCCAGTTTTTCAGCCATTATTTGCATTCCGTAACATATACCTAGCACAGGTAAACCTGATTCAAAGACCCATTCTGGGACGTTTGGAGCGTTGTCTTCATAAACGCTAAAGGGACCACCTGACAAGATGATTCCAAGTACGTGCTTCTCTTGTAGAATATTGCTGTCTGTTTGGGGTGGAATTATTTCGCAATATATATTGAGCTCACGAATACGTCTCGCAATTAACATACTGTATTGGGAACCGAAATCGACAACCACGATCGTTTCGCGTTGTTTCGACGGTTCTCCCGTCTGTTCGCTTGTTGTGCTTTTGGCCTTTGCCATTCGGCGTTTGTATTCCTACTGCGAAACTACCAGATATATTAGAGGTGTTCAATGAATACATTAGGCAAAGGTCCAGTTCCAATGACCACTAGCACTATTGTGACCGCAGTTGAACAGCTACGTATCGGGGAATTGGTAATTTTGCCGACTGATACAGTTTACGGAATTTGTGCAGATGTTGAGAACGATGCTGCTGTGCAAGCACTCTATGAGGCGAAAGGGAAGAGTTTTGATACCCCACTGCAACTTATCTTTGATTCTCACCTTTCGTTTAAGAGGTATGCTCGATTGGAGCAGCGTTTTTCTGATTTAATTCGGAATATTGGTTCTGGTGGATGGACTTTGGTTCTTCCGGCAAGTTCGGGATGGAATAGTTTAGCTCTGGCAGGAGGTAACACGATTGGAGTCCGGTCTCCCGAAGTACCACTGTTAAGAGAATTAATTCGAATATTAGGAAGACCTATAGTTGCGTCCAGTGCTAATCGTCATGGGGAACCTAGTCCTACCACTTGTAACGAAGCTATCAAATCTTTAGGTGTGGATTGTGCGATTGCGCTTGATGGTGGCCCTACTGTTGGTTTGGATTCTACTGTGATCGATTGTGTATCTGATCCCGTACGTATTCTCCGTGAAGGCGCTATTCCAGCTAAACAAATCTCAAATTTACTTGATCTGAAAGAGATTGAGATCTTACATAGTGTTCGTAATGGATCATCATAATGGCTGATAATACTTTTGGGATTTCAAAACAAACCGTTCATGATGGTGATTTTTCTCAGAAAAATGTTTTTTTGCGTGCTGATTTAAATGTCCCACTTGATGGAAAAAATATCCTTGATGATACCCGGATACGCGAATCACTACCCACCATTAAATTTCTGCTTAATGCCGGGGCATCAGTGGTTCTCGCATCCCATTTAGGACGGCCAAATGGCGAACCAATTGATGATTTTTCTCTTGAGCCAGTGGCGAGACACCTTGAGAAACTGTTGAGTATGGATGTTATTTTTTCTGCAGATTGTATTGGAGTGGAGACAGATAAGTTAACATCTACTATTTCGCCTGGAGAAATAGTAGTACTGGAAAACCTTCGTTTTCATAAAGGTGAAGAGAAGAATGATTTAAATTTTGCTAATGCGCTTATAAAAAATTGCGATGTTGTGGTAAACGATGCATTTGGTGTTGCCCATAGAAGTCATGCATCAACAGTTGGTGTTTGTACAGTGCTACCGGCATACGCAGGTTTATTGTTAGAAAAAGAAATTCGTTATTTGCAGGGTTTGGTAGATAATCCTCCACATCCATTTGCTGCAATTGTAGGCGGAGCAAAGGTTAGCTCGAAAATTGCAACAATTGAGCAGTTGTTGCCAAAAGTTGATGCATTGTTTCTCGGTGGAGGGATGGCAAATACATTTTTAAAAGCGCAGGGAGTGGATGTTGCAGAATCTCTTGTGGAAGATTCTTGCTTGGAGATTGCGGTTGATATTTTGGATCGTGCTGAAGCTCAAAATGTATCTGTTTATTTGCCTATAGATGCAGTGATTGCAGATGGTCTTAATAGTGGCATTACTGCTCAAGTCATTCCAGTTGAAACAGACAGCATAGTGCCTGCGGGAAAGATGATTTTGGATACTGGCCCTGAAAGTATTGAGATATACCTTGAGGAACTTTCTAATGCAGCTGCGATTATTTGGAATGGTCCCTTGGGAGTATTTGAGGTTGATCCCTTTGGGAAAGGATCATTTGCGATTGCTGAGGCTTTGGCAAATTTAGACGCGATAACAATTGTTGGTGGAGGAGAAACGGCAGCTATAATTGCACGTTCAGGGAATACAGAGGCATTTACTCATGTTTCGACAGGTGGTGGTGCCTCGTTACAAATGCTTGAGGGTGAAGTTTTGCCCGCAATTGCTGCTTTGCAAGATCTCCCTGCTTGATGAACGTTCCTGTTTTATGATTGGAATATGAAATTAGATTTGGCACGTGAGTTATCTCAGGTTTCATCCACAAAAATTGTTCTCTGCGTACTTGATGGGTTAGGTGGCCTGGCCCGTTCTTCAAGTGGTAAGACTGAATTGGAAGAAGCCCATACCCCGAACCTTGATCAGTTGGCTGGAGAATCTGAAATCGGATCGACTATTCCAGTTGGTATCGGTATTACCCCAGGTAGTGGACCCGGACATCTGGCCCTTTTTGGTTATGACCCTTTGGAGTTCGATATAGGCCGTGGGGTTTTAGAAGCAACTGGTATCGAGTTCCAATTAGGTCCTAATGATGTGGCAGCACGGGGTAATTTTTGTACGCTCGATTCTAATGGTGAAATCATAGATCGTCGTGCCGGTCGAATTGAGTCAAACCGATCTAAACAAATTGTCGAGCTGCTTCGTTCTGTAGAGATAGAGGGCGTTGATTTATATGTTGAACCAGTACGTGAGCACAGATTTGTTTTGGTTTTGAAAGGGGAGGGCCTAGGTGAATATGTTAGTACTACAGATCCGCAGATAGAGGGTGCTAAACCAATTCCTGCGGAGGGAACGGATCCCGCGTCCAAAAAAACTGCTGAATACGTAAATACTTTTGTAGCTGCGGCGAATGATTTGCTTGCAGAATCTGGTGAAAAGCAGGCTAATGGACTCGTCTTGCGTGGTTTTGCAAAAGTTCCGTTGTTGCCACAACTTGATGATATTTGGAAGTTACGCTGCGCTGCTTTGGCTGTCTATCCGATGTACCGTGGCTTGGCTTCTTTAGCAGGAATGGAAACTTTGGCTTGTCCTGGTGGAATGGCAGAACAACTAGCTGTAGCACGTGATCGTTGGGATGATTTCGATTATTTCTTTATCCATTATAAAAAAACTGATGCTGCGGGTGAAGATGGGGACTTTGAAGCAAAGGTACAATCTTTGGAAGAATTCGATAAATCAGTACCTGCAATTCGTGAATTGGGTGCAGATGTATTGATGATCGCAGGTGATCATTCGACGCCTGCCGTCCTGGCTGGACATTCATGGCACCCTGTTCCTTTTTTACTGAATAGTGCGCATACATCAGGTAAAGTCGGATTTTCTGAAGATAGTTGTAGGTTAGGTGCTTTGGGTACATTCTCAGCTACTGAGGTTTTGCCACTTGCAATGGCTCACGCAGGTAAACTGCAGAAGTATGGTGCTTAATATGAGACGTCCCTTTATTGCTGGTAATTGGAAAATGTTTACTGCCGAGTCTGAGGCAATTGCGTTGGCAAAAGCCGTTTTAGAAAAGACTAATGCAGGTGAATATGATGTGGCTGTTTGCCCGCCAGCTGTGCACCTATCAGGTGTTCGTGATGTTCTTGCAGGAAGTCACATTGCAGTTGGTGCACAAGATGTTCATTGGGAAAACTTCGGTGCTTTTACAGGGGAAATTTCTGTTCCAATGCTTGAAACATATTGTGATTATGTGATTATTGGACATAGTGAGCGACGTCAGCTGTTTGGTGAAACCAATGAAACAGTTAACAAGAAGCTTTTGGCAGTACTCGATTCCTCCCTTTTGCCTATCGTTGCAATTGGAGAGACAGAAGAACAGCGCAGGAATAACGAGACTGAAGAGGTGCTTGCCCATCAGATAGTAGAAGGTTTTACAGGAGTTACATTAGGTGAGCGAATTACCGTAGCTTATGAACCTGTTTGGGCAATTGGCACTGGCTTAACACCGACACCAGAAGAGGCTCAAAGTGCGTGTGCATTTATACGTGAAACACTTGCACAGATCGATTCTGAGAGTGCTTCGGTAATGAGAATTCTTTACGGGGGCAGTGTAAAGCCAAGTAATGCAGGTGATTTGCTTAAAAATTCTGATATCGATGGTGCATTAGTAGGGGGTGCTTCCTTAGATGCAGGCCAATTTGTAGATATCATTAATGCCATCCCCTAACGCAGTAGAGGCAGGAAAGCGTCGCCTTGTTGCTGTTGTTGGCCCAACTGCGGTAGGAAAAACTGAGCTTTCGATAGAATTAGCAAAAAGTTATGGTGGAGAGATTATCAATGCAGATTCGCGTCAGATTTACCGAGGGATGGATATTGGAACCGCAAAACCGACTGTTCAACAAAGGGCGGTAGTACCGCACCATCTTTACGATATTGTTGATCCTCCGGAGCAATATAGCTTAAATCTGTATCGTCGTGATGCCCGTGAGGCGATGGAAGATATCTGGAGCCGTGGTTGCTTACCTTTTGTAGTAGGAGGAACGGGTCAATATATCTGGGCACTCCTGGAGAACTGGACAGTGCCAGAAGTCCCTCCTGATGAGGTTCTGAGAAACGAACTTAAACTTTATGCTGAACAATTAGGTTCCCAAAAATTGCATGATCGATTACGTAGTGTAGATCCTGAGGCTGCGATCAAGATACACCCTAGGAACATACGCCGAGTCATACGTGCTCTCGAGGTACATACTCATACAGGTAGGCCAATAAGTGAATGGCAGTCCAAGGGACAGCCAGATTTTGCATACAATGTTGTAGGACTTGATTTACCTGATGCTATTGATAGTTCTATGAATCGAACAAAATCGGCTGAACACATAACACGTATCAATCGCAGGGCCGAGAATTTTTTTGAAGAAGGTTTGCTGGAAGAAACGAAAGCTTTACTAGATGCAGGAGTGCCGCCTGATGTATCTGCTTTGACTTCTATTGGTTATCGTGAGGCAGTTGCTGTGCTGAACGGGGAAGCTACTAAAGAGAAGGCTATTGAGTTGACTAAGCGTTCTACGAAGAGGTTTGCTCGACGGCAACGTCAGTGGTTTAGACGTGAAGATAAACGTATTAGTTGGGTTTCAAATTTGGTGGATGCTATGACTGTTCTGAATTCAGTGATCCTGCACTAGTTTTTTATATAGTTTGGATATTCTGAATGCTTGATACGCTACAACGAGAATTACTTTTTGATGAGGTTTTTTATTGGATATATCTGTGACTAATTTAAAAAGATCCCATGATAATTCTGGTGTAATGAGAGCCCCAACTTTGATGTGAAATTCGAAATCAACGGACTCGGGTAGGTCGCATTCTTTGTCGTCGCATGTTTGCCAATGAACTTTGCCGCTTACGGTTACGAAGTTTCCTTCAGCTGTCTTCTCAATTAACTGGCCATTTTGTGCTACAGGTAAGCGCAAAATAGTGTTGCCTTTGTAAACCTGAAGGGTAGTGTCTGATCCAGTAAGTGTGAGTGGGGAAGTTTTAGGTTGAATGGGGGTGTAGGCCACAATTCCAGGGTTATTGTCTAGTTCGATTGATGCTGCAACTAGACCTTCAGGCACAGGTTCGCTATAGATATGTTTTCCTTCGGGTACACGTATTGTTGCGACAATTTCACGTGTAATTCCTGTAGGTAAGCTGTCCCCATGAAAAGCTACATCAACGTCGACGTCTTCGGTTGGACTTAACGTGGGCTCAACACTAAATCTTTCTCCCTGTGCAGCCGCAAGAAGTTGTTCTGGTCCTGGCCGGGCGTGATGAATATTTTCAAAAATTTTTTCGGTAATGATACCTTCGTTGTTAACAATGTAAGCACCCGGAAATGGGATTCCAAACCAGGGATGAGCATCTTCTGGAATAAGTGTATTAAGGATGCCAAAATCCTTTATCACTTTACTGTCTGGGTCTGACAGCATCGTAAAAGTAATCTTATGGGTCTTCGAGAAGTTGGCGATTGCTTTATGGCTGTCATAGCTTAAGACGTAAAGCCGTATATCTGCTTTATTGAATGCCGCCATTTCTCGTTCCAACTCAACTAGTTGGGTTCTGCAAGGAGGTCACCAGACTGCGGATCGAGTAAATACAAGGACTGCGTTCATGCCTTTTCTGTCTGTATGGAGATCGATAAGCTCACCATTTTTATTTAGAGCAACTACATCAGGTAAAGGCTCCCCGATTTCAGGTCCCGTTGGGAAGTTTCCGATTGGATTACTCCGTGGCCCTGTTCCGTTAGGTATAGGTGCAATGTAGCCATGAGCATCTGAAAATTCAGATGGTTTAATCTCGCTACCTCGTTGATCTGCTTTAACACTCATTTTCTTTTAGTTTGCGTGACTTTCAGTAATTTTTCCATGTATCTTTTCGATTAATGAAAACCAAGAGCTGTTAAACTTGTGTAATGCGATTTACCAAGATGCATGGTTTGGGAAATGACTACATTTACATGTGCCCTGAGGAAGGAAACAGCTCGAATTGGGCTGAGGTTTCACGGCGTTTAAGTGATCGGCACTTTGGAGTTGGTGCGGATGGCATTATTTTAGCCTTACCTTCAGGGATTGCTGATCTAAAAATGCGAATATTTAATTCTGATGGTTCCGAAGCTGAGATGTGTGGGAACGGAATTCGTTGTTTAGGGCGGTATGCAGTTGAGGAGGGGCTAGTTAGACAAGATGCTAATTCTCTTAAAATTGAGACGTTGGCGGGAGTGCTAGAGCTCGAATTAATCAGTGAAAATGATGTCGTTACTGGGGCTCGTGTTGCTATGGGGGAACCTGCTTTCCATCCTGCTAGTTTGCCGGTTCTTATTGAAGGGTCAGGTCCAATAAGTGGTTATCAGATTGAAATAGATGGCTTTCTTTTTGATTTAACTTTTGTAAGTATGGGAAATCCTCACGCGATCCACTGGTTAGCTAGTAAAGATCCTGATGATTTGGAAAATTTCCCACTTGATCGTCTAGGACCACTCTTGGAGAATCATTCAATTTTTCCAAATCGTACAAATGTTCAGATAGTACAAGTCCTCGATCGTGAGCATGTACGTCACCGTGTATGGGAACGTGGGGCTGGTCTGACATTGGCCTCTGGAACTAGTGCTTCGGCAGTTTGTGCTGCTGGTCGGATGCTTGGCTTTACAGGTGATCGTATTGTTGACTCGCTTCCAGGGGGTGATCTATTTCTTGAGTGGGATGGGATAGGTTCGGTTTATATGACAGGACCTGCCGAGCGTGTTTTCGATGGCGAATGGACAGGCATTTAGTTTTTGTAAAAAGAGGTCTTAGGTTTTTGTTAAGACTAGGCATCTTCCCTTGAACTAGTCATAATTAAGGTATGAAAGTATTACACACTTCAGATTGGCATATTGGGCGTTCGATACGTGGAAAATCACGGAATATTGAGCAGACTTCAGTAATTGCAGAAATAGCGGAGCTGTGTGAAACGAACGAAATAGATCTAGTTTTAATTGCTGGTGATATTTTTGATCATGCTGCTCCATCAGCTCGTGCCGAAGATACTGCATACAAAGGATTACTTTCATTAGCTGCTACAGGGGCACAGGTTGTTGCCATAGCTGGTAATCATGACAACGCTATTCGCTGGAGCGCACTGAAGCCAATACTGAAGAATTCAAATATTGTTGTGGTTTCGGAATTGGCCGAGGAAATTGACCAAAATACTATTGACATAACAACAAAGAGTGGCGAAGTGGCTAAAGTGGCCTGTCTCCCCTGGATATCTCAACGGCGTCTTGTTCGGGCTGCTGATCTTATGAATGTAAGCCGAGCTGAGCACCAGATGAATTATCGCAACGGTATGCAGGAAATATTGAAACGGTTAGCCGAACCTTTTACAGCAGATACGGTGAATTTGATGATGGCCCATCTTGCAATGAGCGAAGGTACATTGGATGGATCGGAAAGAAAAGCAGAGACAGTAATTGATTATTGTCTTGACGTTGATCAGCTTCCTTCAACTGCACAGTATTGTGCTTTAGGTCATTACCACAAACGCCAACGTTTGCAGGGAGGGGCGGGTGAAGTTTGGTATTCAGGTTCACCTACGCAGCTGAATTTTGGTGAGCAGTCTGACATTCAGGGTGTAAACATTTTTGAAGTTCAGGCAGGTCAGGTGCTTAAGCAAGATCAGATTGTCCAGGTTTCCCTTAATTCTGGTTATCAGCTGAGAACAATTTCCGGGAATCTTCCCCAGTTAGAATCGTTACTTCAAGAAAAAGGTCCTGACTTGCTTTCAGAAGGAGTTTTTTTAAGGGTTAACGTTGAGGAACCACAACGCACGGGATTAGCCCAGGAAGTCAGGGAGCTTTTTCCTAATGCTGTTGCAGTGCAGACGTTATCAACAATGATAGAAGAACCTCAAATTGCCCGTGATTTGCACGGTTTAGATCCGCACGATCTTTTTTCTGATTATTTGAAAAGTAAAAAGGTTCAGGACGAGCGATTACTAAGTCTTTTTGATCAGTTATATGTGGAGGCGTCGAATGAGACCTCTGCTACTTGAAGTCGAAGGCTTCTCGTCATTCCGTAATAAAACTGTAGTTGATTTTAAGGATGCAAATTTATTTGCGCTTACTGGTTCGACAGGAGCCGGGAAATCTTCCTTGCTTGATGCTATTTGCTTTGCTCTTTACGGTTCTGTTCCGAGGTACGACGTAGGAGAAATTAAATCGCTTATGCATAGTTCGGTCGACGAAACTCGTGTAATGCTGGAGTTCGAGGTTCAAGCGAAAAAGTATACGGTTGTTAGAGTCCTGCGTAAGCAACAAGGAACCCCAAGAACTAAAGAGTGTCGGCTCGAGTGTGAGCATCCTGATTATCCTGATCCTGTTCTTGCGAGTTCGCCAAAACAACTTGTTGAAACAATTGAAAATCTTCTAGGTCTTACATTTGGTGAATTCAAACGTTGTGTGATATTGCCACAAGGTGAATTTGCAAGCTTTATGAAGGCTACTGCAGGTGATAGACAAAATTTGCTGAAAAGATTGTTAGGTCTCGAGTATTTTGAAGAGATACAAAAACGAGCTCGAGCCAGGTTCCAAAACCATTCTGTTCAGGTTGAAAGTCTAGATCAGCAGCTTGATCGTTTACAAAACGTTACGGTGCAGGAGCGAGACAGGGTGCATTACCGATTTGAGAAGCTGTCTGTTCTAAAAGACGATTTAATTCTGGAGATAGCGAAATTAGAGGAATCAAAAAAGGTTTTAGAGAAGGTAACGCAAGACATTAGAGATCTGAAGGATGCAGAAGAAACTATGGCGACAATAAACATGCCGCCTAATATTTCTGAATTAACGGGGAAGATTTCATCATCTTCACAGAATTGGGAAGATGCCAAAAAGAAGAGAGAAAGTTTCCAAAAGAACAGAGAGATAAAAAATGCTGAGCTTACGAAGTTGCCATCTACTCGTGAAATGTATCTAGGTCAACAAAATTATCGTGATTATCACCGTTTAGAAGAAGATATTGAAAAATTCGAGAGTGATGCTGAAAAGCTTGATTTAGAAAGTAACAGGAAAGATTTAGAACAGGATGTTCAGAATAAGAAGAAGAGTCACGATGAAACTTTTTCTAATTTGAAAAAAGAAGAAACAGAATTAGCTGAGGTACAAAATCGGAGAAGTGAGTTACCTACCCCTGAAATATTTGAAGCAATGAAAAGTAATTTTTCTGCGTATGAAAATGCGATAAAAAAAGTAAAAGACTTGGAAGAGGATGTTAGGAAAGCTGAACACATATTTGTTCAAGATTCTAAATATGCTGATGAGAAAACGGAAACATATGAAAAAGTTCGCCAGGAAAATGTTGCTTATCAAGTTGCTGAAGGGTTAAAAGTGGGTGATCTTTGTCCTGTATGTGGTGAAGTTCTAACGAAAATACCTGAACACATGATCTCTGTAGATCTTGAGAAAGCCAAGCAAGAAGATGAGGAAGCGAGAGGGATATCAACCCAATCGAAAGAAAACCTAGATAAACTTAACAATTCTTTACAAGTTGAGGAAAAACGACAAGAAGATTTCTATGCGATTGTAGAGCGATATAAGGAACAGTTTCCTGATGCGGGTCATGAGCACGGTTTAGCAGATCTAGCGGGGAAAATTGATGAGATTAACAATCTTTTGCAAATAAAAGATGAACAGGTCCAAAGATTAAGCATTACTGAGAAAGAAGCAGCTAAAGCTTTTGATGAAGCAGAGCGAACTTTTGAGGGTGCTACTGCAAGATTAAATGATCAGAGAACTGCGTTGGAGGATAGAAAAAAAGAGGCACTGAAGAAGTCAAAGGAGATACGTTTAAAACTGGATACTCTTCCTGAGGAAGATTTGCTTAAACAACAAATAAGAGAGCGGGAAAATATTGAAGATGAGTTAAAAAACATTGAAAAGCAACGTACCAGTGCAGAACAAGAGGAAAATAACGCAAGAGATAATTTTGAGAGATTCAAGGCAGAGGAGGTACAGGCGCAACAAGACCTCTTTGCTTCGAGAGACACTGTCGTGCAATACGGAGCCCCAATATTTGATACAGATGATCTCTTAAAGCAATGGGAAGAGTTTCTAACTTGGACAAGAACGCAACTGAATGAAGTAAAAGAGGGAATTTCCCAAAAAACTATAGAAAAGGAAGGAACAGAAAGTATTCTAAAAACTGTTCAGCAAAAGATTTCCATGCGCTGTCGAGAGGCGGATATCGTTGAGATTGGGGACAAGGGAATTCAAGGAGTTCAGGGGGTGCTATATGCAGAACTGGGACGCCTTGAGACTGAGGAGAAAAGGATTGAAGCAGATCTTCAGGATAAGGATGAGAAGCAGGATGAAAGAAAGAGTTTAAATGAAAAAAAGGAAATTGCAGCAGATCTAGTAACACATATGCGTAAAGAGAACTTCGAGAGGTGGTATTTGCAGGAGGTTTTTGTTGGCTTGGTTACAGTTGCTTCTGAGAAGCTTTTGGAACTTTCAGGAGGGCAATATACGCTTAAGCTTGCAGAAGATGCGGGGGCTTTTCTGATAGTGGATCATTACAACGCTAGCGAGGAACGATCAGTAGACAGCTTGTCAGGTGGGGAAACGTTTCTAGCATCTCTTTCTCTTGCGACTGCTCTTGCTGATGAAGTTACCAGGCTTTCAGCAAAAAATTCTCACCGGCCGGAGTCACTTTTTTTGGATGAAGGGTTTGGTGCACTTGATCAAGATACGCTGGAAATAGTAGCTTCAACGATTGAGCAATTAGGTAGTGATGATCGGGTAATCGGTATCGTGACTCATGTACCAAGTCTTGCCGAAAGAATGCCTGTGAGATATCACATAAGTAAAGAAAAAGGAATTTCGCAAGTCACAAGGGAAGAGTTGTAATTGTTTTTATTACTAAGGGAAAATCCCTCTTGTTTGATAACTTCTAGCTACCCTTTGAAGTGATAGAGCAAGTGAAGCAGTGCGTAAGTCAGGTATTTGCTTAGAGTTTCTAAGCTCTCGAATACTGTTGTAAGACTCGATCATGGTGTCTGCAAGAGCTGCTTGTACAAAATCAATTTCCTCTGGTCCCTGTGTTAATGCCTGCCGTTCATCTTTGTTTAATGTTCGTCCTGTTAAGTTTTCAACAATTCCAATTACACGCTTATTGGTTTCTTCTTCATATCGTCGAGTTAATCTATCCAGGCTCATATGGGCAAGGTTTTTTAACCATTCAAAATAGGAAACCGTGACGCCGCCAGCATTCAGAAAAATGTCTGGAATTACAAGTATGCCACGTTCATTTAGGATTTTATCTCCTAAGGGATGTGTTGGTGCATTAGCAGCTTCAGCAACAATTTTTGCTTTTATGAGACTGGCATTTTTTTCTGTAATTTGATTTTCAAGTGCTGCTGGAACAAGTACATCACAATCGTATTCGAGCAGAGACATTGGATCAGCAATGGTTTCTCCTTGGAAGCCTAGGATGGAGCCATTCTCATTGCGGTGTTTTAGAAGAGCTTGAATATCAATGCCTTTCTCGTCATAAAGCCCCGTATCAATTTCTGCAATACCAACAATAAGTGCACCAGCATTCTGGAGTGAAAGTGCTGCGTGATACCCTACTTTTCCTAAGCCCTGGATAATAATGCGTTTTCCGTCTACCCCAGCAGTCAAATTCAGTGGGTCCATATCTTCTTTAAAGGACACTGCTTCTGTAATACCAATTGCTACACCTAAACCAGTGGCACCTGCTCTCCCGTCGATTCCGTGAAGGCTAAGCGGTTTCCCGGTTACACAGGCATGTCCATCAACCTGACCAGGATTTAGAGTCATGTAGGTATCAGCTATCCATGACATTTCCTGTTCGCCTGTACCATAATCAGGTGCCGGAACGTCTACTGCAGGTCCGATAAATCCTTTGCGATTCAGTTCTGTTGTATACCGGCGTGTTATGCGTTCTCGGTAAGTGTCGCTTATTGAGTGAGGGTCTATTCTGACTGCTCCCTTTGCTCCACCAAATGGAACCTCAACGATAGCGCATTTATAAGTCATTAAAGCTGCAAGAGCCATGACTTCATCTTCATTCACTGTTGGGCTAAAGCGGATTCCTCCTTTTGTAGGTGTTTGATGAAAGCTATGTTCAGCCCTGTATGCTTCAATTACAGAGACCTCACCATCATCATCTAAGACAGGAAAACTCATCCGATATATCCCATTGCATTGTTTTATTTGTTCAAGTAATCCAGATGTAATGTCTAAGTAATTCGCAGCCTTATCTACACTACTGTTCACGTCGTCAAACATGCCTGAAGATGTTTCCATAGGACTCCTCGAGAATTCAACTCAATTTTTAAGTATCTGGTTTTGAAGCTAGATAGAGATTTTAACTGCTAATGGCTGTTGTGGGTCTTTTAACTTTGTTAGGTTTTCGTAATAAGGCGAAAAAGATTGAACCGAGTAACGCAACAATCGCCAAAATAGTGAAACCTTGTTCGTAGTTTCCAGTTTTGTCTGCAAGTAGNCCTGCGAAGAGGGGNCCTATAACCATTCCAGAAGTCATTACAAACTGCGAGACACCCATAATTTTCCCAAAGTTTTGTCTTCCAAAATAGTCAGCACGTAATGCCAGCATAATTGGTCCACGCATTCCCCAGATAAAGCCATGTACAATCGCAAATACCACTATCAGACCAACTGAATTGGCTAAAATAAGTAGAAATAGACCACCGCCTTGTACCACCATAGCGATGAAGCCGAGCGTGCGCTTGTTCCAACGATCACCAAGGTAACCACCCCCAAAAGTTCCAACAATTTGTGCTGTTGTGATTATGGCGACTATTAATCCAGTTTGAACAAGCGTCATATTTAATTCAGTCTGCAGATGTGAGACTAAATGTACTTGGACTGCAGATATCACTAAAAGAGATGTGCTATGACCTAGGGATAAAAACCAGAATGTTCGTGAGGACAATGCTTCTTTTAGCGTGAAATTTTCTTGCTTGTCACCCGTAAGATTCTCTTGCTGAAGTTCATCTTTTGTATCGATATTTTTTCCATCGACTGTTAATCCGATATCTTCCGGCCGGTGCTTAATAATCTGAGTAATTGGGAAAGCAACTGCAATTATGATTAAGCCCGATATAAATGCAGATGTTCGCCACCCGATCGTTTCTAATGACAAACTGGTTAGTGGGACTAAAAGACCGCCTAATGCAAAACCTGTAACAAGGAACGAGATTGCAAATGCACGCCGTTTTTCAAACCAGTTAACGATAGCAACCATCAAGGACAGAAATCCACCGAAACTGACACCCAGTGCAATCAAAATAAGGGTTAAGTAAAAGAATCCTATTGAGTTGACTGCACTTAATGCGATGAGACCTAATCCCATCAATACCAGTCCTATCCTTAAGATTTTTCGCGGACCGAATTTATCCGTTAACCAGCCTTGGATAGGTGCCACACCGCCTGTTGTACCCTGTATTGCTGAGTAACCTCCGCTGAGTAAAGTGTTACTCCATCCAAAAGAATCTCGCCAAACCGAGACGTAACTACCATAAGCTTGCATGAAGAGCCCGCTGATTATGGCGTTGATTACAACGCCCGCAGCAACGATTCGCCAACCGTAAAAGACTTTTGTACGTAGCCAATTATTGAACCCAAGGTATTGCTGCACAGTCTTAGAGCTCCTGGGATTTAATATGGTGGTTCCGTAGTTTTACCAAGCGGCGGCGCTTGGGGATAGATCAAAACCGAAAAAAGGCACTAAATCCTTAAATTCCGCTGGGTGCGACTTGTTGTCCCCGGACAAGATTTCCAGGACGATTTCCAGTATCTTCACCGTTTTCCATCACGATTGTGCCACTTACAATTGTTGCGACATAACCTTCTGATTTTTGTATCAATCTTCTTCCGTTGGCAGGGAGATCATGGGCTAATTCAGGTAAATCCACTTTTAAATTTTCTAAATCAATCAGATTTAAGTCAGCTTTCATTCCTACGCGTATAACTCCGCGATCATGTAAGCCATATAAGCTAGCGGTATCATTTGTCATTTTCTTTACAACAAATTCTAGAGGGAGCTTTTCTCCGCGTTCCCTATCGCGAGCCCAATGTGTAAGCATAAATGTTGGCATGCTTGCATCGCAGATTACGCCACAGTGTGCTCCTGCATCATCGAGTCCCATAGCTGCTCGTGGATGTGTAATCATCGTGCGTACAGCCTCGTAATTGAAATCTGTGTAGTTCATCATAGGCGCAAAGAAGAAACGCTTACCATCTTCTTCCAACATAAGATCATAAAAAAGCTCAAAAGGATCTCGCTCTTGTGCTTCGCCCATGGCAGCAACGCTGTTTCGTTGCTCAGGCTCGTAATTTAGTGGCTCTTCCAAAACAAAAACCCTGTCTAGCCCAAGAAATTCAATATCTTGACGAGCTGCCGGTAGTTCAGCCATCATTTTTTCTTTAACTTCAGGTTTTCTTAACTCTGCAGTTATTTCTTCAATAGTTTTGCTATGCAGAAGATGGGCATCACCTTCGCCCAGCACGAAACGTCCGCTAATCTCTTTAAAAGTTTCCGTATTAACCCAAGGGTGGTTCGTCTGGAGTCCAAGTAGTACACCTGGTGCTCGTGCGGTAACCTGAGGGAAAAGCTGCGCACCTTCCTTGGCTGCTTCCTCAGAAAGTTCAAATACTCGTTTCCAGTGGTCTGGTTCGATATTTAATTGCACAAGAGCAAAAGTTATTGGCCGTCCTGTTTCAGCTGAAACTCGACGCATCCAGTCAACTTCCTTTTCTGGTAACGCCATATCATCCCCAGTGACTCCAGCTGGAGCGAGCTCAAGTACACCAGTGCCAGCCTCTTCCAGGGCCTTACCAAAAGCAAGCATTTCTTCTTCAGCGGCAAAGGTTCCTGGTACGTTCTCACCGTCTATAGCTCTGTGTGCAATGGTACGTGAAGTAGAAACTCCTAATGCCCCAGCCTGTATGCCTTCAAGTACTAGCTGTCGCATTTCTTCAATGTCTTCTGCATTTGCTGGCTCATTTTTAGCTCCTCGTTCCCCCATTACATAAGTGCGTACTGCCCCATGTGGAACCTGTGTTCCAACGTCGATTGCTTTTGGTAAAGTGTCTAAATAGTCTAGATATTCTGGAAATGTTTCCCAGTTCCAATGCATCCCAGCGGATAAAGCAGTCCCTGGAATATCTTCTACTCCTTCCATAAGACCAATAAGCCATTCTCTTTTATCTGGTTCTACGGGTGCAAAACCTACCCCGCAGTTACCCATAACGACTGTTGTGACGCCATGCCAGCATGACGGAGTCAAAAGTGGGTCCCAAGTAATTTGTCCATCAAAGTGTGTATGTATATCAACAAAGCCAGGGGTTAATACTAATCCTGTAGCATCAATTTCTTGTTGGCCCGAAGTAAGAATTTTTCCGACAGCACTGATTCGTCCTTCATCTATTGCGACATCCGCCGTGAATGGCGCTGATCCTGTTCCATCTACAATTTTCGCATTCTTAATTACGAGTTCGTGCATAGCGAAGTTACCCCACATCGATTGATTATGTTGATCATAGACGGGAGAAAAAAATGTCGCAATAAGTCCGGAAGGATGATTTTTTTGTTACTATAGGTTTCCCTTTAAAAGGGTTAGAATCGTGGATTATAAAAGTAGAGGTGTCTTATGAAACTGGAAGGTAAAGTTGCTGCTATTACTGGCGGTACACGTGGGATTGGCAGAGGTATTGCAGATGCATTTATTGCTGAGGGTGCCAGTGTAGTGATTAATGGTAGAAGTGAAGAAAAAGGTCAACGTGCACTTGAAGAAATGGGTGTTGGTGATAGAGCTATTTTTGTACAGGGTGATGTTACAGAAACCGGTGTGATGGATAACTTGATCGAGGAGGCTGTAAAGGAATATGGAAAGATAGATATTTTGGTTAATAATGCTGGTGGTGCCGGAGACTTTGCCCCTGTAGTAGAGCTAAGTGACGAAGGTTTCGATTTCGCAATAAAGTGGAATCTATATGCTACTTTCTGGGGAATGCGTGCAGCTTTGCGTCAGATGATTCCGCAGGAGAGTGGACGTATTATCAATATTTCTTCGGTAGAAGGTAAGCACGGTAAGCCAGGTATCGCTCAATATGTCAGTGCAAAACACGCTATTAATGGATTAACAAAATCTGCAGCCCAAGAGGTTGGGACTATGGGTATTACTGTTAACTCTATATGTCCTGGTTTAATTATGACGGACATAGTTAATGAACAGGGTGCAGCAGCTGCAGAAGCGATGGGGTTAACTTTTGATGAAATGGTGGCACAATTTTCGAGCGAATCATCGATAAAACGACCGAATACAGTAGAAGAAGTAGCTGCGATGGCTGTTTTACTCGCATCTGATGAAGCTTCTGGAATTACTGGGGCGTTGCTTTCGGTTGATGGTGGCACAGCAGCTTATTAAAAACAGAAATTTACGTTAAGAATAAGGAGGTAATTATGCCTGAGAATCTTCAAGAACCGTTTTGTGAATGGGATAGTGCAATTAATCCTGAGGCGAACCTTTATACGATGGGGAATGCCGAAGAAGTTTTACCTGGTGTATGTCGCCCGTTTGTGGCGAACTTTATCCAGCGGTGGGATAGGATATGGCATCTTCAGCTTGCTAAGGATCTTGATGTTGAAGATCTTGTTCGTATACCGGAGGTGCCGGAGGCACTGATTCTTCCCATTGTTGCTGGCCGTTTTGCAATTAATGTGGGATTTGTTAACAATTTTTCGGCTACTTACTCAGTGGGTGAAGGTAGTGATTATCTAGAAGCTTTTTTTGAAGGTTCGGAAACACTTCACTCGGAGGCAAGTACAGATGAAGAAAGAGCTGCTGTTGCCTATTCACGTCTAGTTAAGAAAGGTGAGACGTCAACTGAGCGTGCACAAGCAGAGCGACGAGAAGCCGCGCCACGTTATCAGGAGAGCTTGTATCGGAATTGGCAGGTTGCTAGTGATGACGAGCTGATTCATGCAGTTGATGAAGCAACAGATTTAGCTGGTCGTGTTTTTACTTCTCACTACCATAACTCTACTGCTGGTGGGGAGTTGCTGTCTGCTCTTAATAAGAGATTAGATGCACAGGTACCAGATCACCCTGAAGATTGGGGTACACGTATCTCAAGTGGTCTGAGTGATGTAGAGAGTTCCAGGCCAGCTAAGGCCATCTGGGATCTTAGTAGAGTGATCAAAGGGCTGCCTGTTTTAGCCGATTCATTCGCAGCACTTTCGCCTGAAGAAATCCTTGAAAACTTAAATACACCATCCTCGCAAGATTGGGAAGTTTTTAAAAATGCTTTTGATGAGTTCATTGAAGAACTTGGTTACCGAGGGCAAAGGGAAACCGATCCTTCGCAAAAAACCTGGAATGAGAATCCAAGTTTTGTGATCAGTAGTCTCAAGGCCAATCTGGCTGCTGCTGATGATCGCAACCCTTATATTCTAGAAGAGAAACAAGTTGCTGAACGTGAAGTATTGGAAGCAGAGATCGTAGGTGCTTTTTCTGAAGCAGAGCAACCAGGTTTCCGTCGTGATTTAGCTCTAGTTCAGGAGTTAACTTCCGGACGTGAATATACAAAAGCAACTTGGGCGATGTCATGTCGCACTTGTCGCCCACCAATGATCGAATTAGGTGCACGACTTGTGGACAGGAATGTCATTGAAGAGGTTGAGGATATCTTTTTCCTGCTCTATGACGAAGTAGCACCAGCTATACACGGTGAGCTTTCTGGGAATGATGCAAAAAAGAAAATCGAAGAACGTAAAGGTGTTTATGAAAAATTAAAAGGATATTTCCCACCTGTTCTATTTGAGAGACCTTTCGAGCTTGAGCCTATTACTGAACAAGAAGCAGTTGCGGAGGCTAGTTACGAGGGGCAAGGGATTAGTCCAGGTACAGCGCGAGGTCCCGCGCGGGTTGTACAAAGTGTTGAAGAAGCCCTTGAGGTAGATTTGAAACCTGGAGAGATTTTGGTAGCACCCTTTACTGATGCACCTTGGACTCCATTATTTATTCCTGCTGCTGGTGTAGTTGTAGAGACAGGTGGCGTATTGAGTCATGCTGCTACAGTAGCGCGTGAATACGGTATTCCTGCTGTTTCCAATGTACGCGGAGCTGCATCTGGTTTAATTGTGAACGGTGCAATTGTGTCTTTAGACGGCGTTTCAGGTGAGGTAACGGTAAGTCCCCCTGAAGCACCAGAACTTTAGAAATTTATTACCCCCGGCAGGAATCGAACCTGCGCACATGGTTTAGGAAACCAATGCTCTATCCACTGAGCTACGGGGGCATATAGCAAGGTTACCGTGCCTCTAGGTGCTATGCATCTTGCACGATGTTATTTTTATTAGTTGAGAAAAATGTTGTTTTTGGTAATACTTCAATGCACTGGTAGTAGTGTTTATAGAACAAGGAGTTTGATATGAGCGAAACTGTAGCTTCTGAGGAAGAAAGACTGATAATCCCAACGATTTTTGATAGTGATGAGTACCGTAAAGATCCTTTTCCAACATACAAGAAATTGCGAGATTATCATCCTCTTTATCATGATCGGTTCCATGGCAACTGGATGCTTTCTAGATATGAAGACGTAAGAGCAGCTTTTCTAGACAACGAAAACTACAATCGAGCTGTTTATGAAGAAGATGGTCCATATGAATTTGGTTCAGAAAACGTTTTTGGTCCTACTATCCTTGAATTAGGAAATGGTGAAAAGCATCGTTGGTCGCGAGGTGTGGTAGCTGGCCAGTTTATTGGAAAAAATCTTGAGAGTTTTATCCCAACAATTGAGCGAATTGCTGCTGAAACGATTGATCTTTTTTCACGTAGAGCTGCTGAAGATATAGCGAAAGGGTTTATTGAAACCGGTGAAGTGGATTTGGTTGAGCAATTCACTATTCAGTATCCGATCCGTGTAATTTCAGGGATGCTTGGTCTTCCCCGTGAGGACGAGGATCAATTTGTTGAATGGTATCAATTACTGATCGAGGGGCTGGGCATTGGCGAAGAGTTTCATAGACGCGGAGTGCAAGCACGTGAGGAATTGAATGCTTATCTTGATCCATTTATTCAAGAGCGACGGGCAAATCCTGTCGGCGATGATCTGATAACTAAAATTGTGACTGCTGAACTAGGTGGTCAACGTATGACTGATGCTGAGGTGAAGGGGTTTGTAAACCTTTTGCTTGCTGCTGGTGGGGATACAACTGATAAGGCGATTGGAAATATGTGGTGGTTTGTTTTACAAAACCCGGACCAACTCGCAGAGTTAAAAAGGGATCCTTCTTTGTGGGATCGTGCGTTTACAGAGATGATGCGTTATGACCCCCCTGTGCATACACAAGGGCGACGAACGCAGCGCGAAATTGCAATGTATGACCAGGTGATCCCGAATCGTGGAAATGTAATCTTTCAGCTTGGTGCAGCAAATAGAGATGAGCGTGTTTTCAAGGATCCCGACAAGTTCGATATCTTTAGGAAAGATCTTTATTGTGGTAAAGAAATGCGTGTTGGTTACTATGCCAATGGTGAAGCTAGTCATCTTGGTTTTGGGATAGGGAAGCACTTCTGTATGGGGTACGCAATGGCCAGGCAAGAGTCTGTGATTGCTTGCCAACTCCTGGCAGAGGCAATGCCTAACGTGCGTTTAAAACGTGATGACGCACAAGGCATAATTGCTCCTGTGTTCGGGTCTGGTGGATTCCGTGGTCCTACGAAACTTGAGCTGCAATTCGATTAGTAAAAGATAAGGAGTTTTTATGACAGTCTCTCTTGAGGGGAAGTCTGCGATAGTCACTGGCGCGGCGGTTGGTATTGGTAATGCTTTTGCGCGTGCTTTGGCTATTCAAGGGGTGAACCTGTCAATTTGTGATATTAGAGGTGATGACCTACAGGAAATTGCTGAAACACTTGATCAGATAGGAATCGAAGTTGAATCCACTCTTGCTGATGTTTCTGTACCTGCCGATGTTCGTGGTGTGGTTGACAAGCATATTTCTCGTTTTGGTGGGATAGATCTCTTGGTCAGTAATGCTGGGACTTGGGCTCAGAGTGAGGCTACCGATGATCTTGATAAATCAGATGCTGATTGGGATAAAGTTGTAGGGACAAATTTTGCCGGTGTATTTCTTTTTGGTCGTGCTGTTATTCCACACATGATTGCTCATGGTGGCGGGAACATTGTCAATATTGCAACTGATCATTTTTGTACCTGTGGTTCTCCGAATGTTTGGAATCATGATGATGCGCCTGATTGTCCTCATGGGATTAATCCGCCACGTCCTGTTGGTGGTGGTAGCATCATGGATTTATATGATGCGGGAAAGTCTGCGATCAATGGATTAACCCTTAGTTGGGCTAAAGCTTTACATGAACAAAATATTCGTGTGAACGCATTTTGTATGGGTGCCACGGATTCACATATGCTCCGTGGTTTCAATAATTTTGATCCAGATCCAGCAGAGGAAGCAAAGTTACTTGAAGAGTTCGGATGGATGAAAGCTGAAGATATAGCTGATTGCCTGGTTGAACTTGTTAAAGAGGGGGAAGAAGGCCGTTCGGGTGAAAATATCGGATTTGCTCTCGGTCATCCTGTTCGTCTTCCAAAGCGACAACCAATCCCTACATTTATGTACGAACCACTTTCATAGGAGATTATAATGGGTACTTTAGATGGACAGACAGCGATTGTTACTGGTGCTGCGCAAGGATTAGGGAAAGCTTTTGCAGAGTGCATTTCGGCTGAAGGGGCGAAGGTATATATCTGTGATATTAAGGCAGAAGTTAATGATGTTGCTGAAGGCATTAGAGATAATGGAGGTCAGGCGGAGGCATTTGTTGCAGATGTCTCTAATCGCTCTGATGTTGAGAATTTTGTTGCAGCAGCCGCTAAGGATGGAATCGATATTCTTGTGAACAATGCAGGAAAATGGAAACACACTCCTGTTACTTCTGACTGGGAGCAAACTTTAGCTGATTACGATGAGATCATAAACACAAATTTTAAAGGCGTTATGTATATGAGTCGTGCTGCAATACCACATCTTATACAGAGCGATAAGGGGAACATAGTCCACATAAGTACGTATTATGTGCTTCCTCCAAAGTCGAATGGTACAAATCCTCCTTTGACTGATTTGTATAGTGCTTCGAAGTGGGGTTTAAATGGATTTACCGCTGCATGGAGTAAAACGTTAGAACCTCATAACGTACGGGTAAACGCACTTTGTATGGGTGCTACTGATACACCTATGTTGCGAGGTCTTTATGAAGGTGATCCCCCTGCTGATGCGGTAGATTCATGGATGACACCAGAGCAGATTGCAGGATTGTTGATAGATTTGGTAAATGAAGGTCCGGATGGGCGTACAGGTGAAAATATTGGTGCCTGGGTTGGTGTGCCTGTTGAGTTGCCACCTGAGCAGGAGCCGCATCATAAAATTACAGGCATTCCGGTGGAGTAAGTATGATCGAATTTAGTGATGTTTATCATGCTGGGGTAATCGTTCCCAATATTGACGAGGCAATGCCTGAATTATCTTCTCGCTTTGGTGTAACTTGGGAAGAACCTCGTTCCGTCAGTGTTGCGATTTTAAACAATGGAAAACGAGAATTTGTGCCAGTCCGAGTTTGTTTTTGTAAAGAAGGGGATGTGCAGATCGAATTAATAGATGCTATTCCAGGGACTGTATGGGCAGCCGAGAACGGATCTCGGTATCACCATCTAGGTGTATATGTTGACGATCTTGTTTCAGAAGTTAAGAGGTTGGAGTCGGAAGGGATGAAAGCTGAGACTTGGGGAGTAGATGAGGATGGTTCAATGGCTGGTTTTTGCTATATCAATGACCCCCTTGGTGTACGGATTGAATTGGTTTCGAGAGCAGGCTTACCTCCAGGAGTTGGAACTGATCCTGCGGCAACCTAATTTTTTTAAAGTAGACAGAATTTACTTTGCAAAACCATGAGTAATCAAAGAATCACAAATTTGGATTTCATTCGAGGAATATCTGTTCTTGGAATTTTGGTAATGAATTCCATCATGTTTTTTCTTCCGGACGCAGCTTATTGGAATCATTCATCTATTGGGGCTGATCACGCAATTGATTGGATATTGGTTGTCTTTTCAGAAGTGTTTATTGCTGAAAAGATGATGGGTTTATTTTCCCTCCTTTTTGGTGCGAGTGTGGTTTTATTTATTGAATCTGCCCGGAATCGTAATCATGGTAGACCTCGTTGGCTAAGCTTTTGGCGTAATTTGTTGTTGTTAGGTTTTGGTCTTCTTCACCTGCAATTATGGCACGGCGATATTTTGCTGGTGTACGCAATTGCAGCAGTTTTCGTAATACTTTTGCTTAATCGAAGTTTCAAGTTATTAATTTCTCTTAGTGGCCTATTGTTCTTGGTACCAATATTTGCCTCCTTCCTTT